>CATZPU010000239.1 GCA_958422845.1 uncultured Lachnospiraceae bacterium
TATATCGCTTAAACCGCCGTACTCCTTTCCGTCGCTACGCTCTATCCCGCCTGCTGGAAATTCTGTCGTCACCGTCCTGATACCCGGACGGAACTGACGAACGCACAGATAATTCCCCTCCTCATCTGAAGCTATGATCACCACATAATCTCTGCGGCTGTATGTATAGTACGGTTCAAAAACGCTTCCGTCCGGAAAACGGTAAGCTGACCTTCTGAAATCGATCCACTCGTCCTGTACGATATGCTCCGTGCTTACCTCACACCAGTCAAGTTCTTCATTTTTCATTGTATCTCTGTCTCCTCTCTCTGCTTTACGCTTCTGCCGTTCTGCCCTGATCCGGACACCGCGGCGTACAAACTTCGCTTATTTTTATTATACAAAAGAGGGTGCTGCAAACTACTGCTTCCGGTGGATCTTCGGTGTGTTTTCCGCAGAAAACATCTTCGTTTTCAGAGGAAGATCACCCGAAAGGGTACCGCCGGATGTATTTTGCAACACCCTCTTTCATCACCAAAGCCCCGCAAAAAAACCGATCCTGTTCAAAAGAAACATAATCACAAGATAACCAAGCAGTACGAGATACGCAAGTCTGTCCCTGC
Organism: uncultured Lachnospiraceae bacterium; assembly: GCA_958422845.1. Lineage (GTDB taxonomy): Bacteria > Bacillota > Clostridia > Lachnospirales > Lachnospiraceae > Choladousia. The sequence goes on from CATZPU010000239.1 coordinate 603, forward strand.
CTTTATATACGAGCGGCTTCATCTTCGTCCTGCCCTCGTCGCCGTGGTATCCTCTCGCCTCCATTGCCATCGCAAGATCGTTTGCCCGACGAAAAGCCGAGATAAACAGCGGCACGAGAAGCGGGATCATACTCTTTGCCTTTCGGATCAGACCGCCGGACTCAAAATCGGCCCCGCGTGCCGTCTGTGCTTTCATGATCTTATCTGTCTCTTCAAGGAGTATCGGAATAAAACGCAGTGCGATCGACATGATCATTGCGATCTCATGTACAGGAACCTTTATTTTCTTTAAGGGACGCAGCGCTTTCTCCAGACCGTCCGTCAGATCGTTCGGCGTAGTCGTAAGCGTCATCACAGACGAACCGATCACGAGATAAATAAGCCTTATTGCCATCGCGACTGCCGTCTCAATACCTTCTTTTGTGATCGTGAATATCCAGAAGCTGACGACCGGCGTACCTTTTATCAAAAACAGATTGAATACGACGGTAAACATCATCAAAAAGAATATGGATCTCAGGCCGCGGAGCATAAAGCTGAGCGGTACGCGCGAAATCGCGATGACTCCCGCCAGAAAGAGCGTCGCTCCTATATATGCCTCTACCGAATGAAACGCAAACAGCGATATGATAAACACCATCGTGCCTGCAAGCTTCACGCGTGGATCCAGCTTATGGATCACGGAATCCGCCGGATAATACTGTCCTAATGTAATCTCTCTTATCATGGTCCTCTTCTCTCCCGCAGGGCTTCTCTGTACGCCCTGCATTCTATCCTTTATTTCCTCAGAAATTTCTGTATCGCTTCCGCGGCTTCCTCCACCGTCGTCGCATCTGCCGGAATATCCCAGCCTGCGTCCTGAAGCTCATGCATCAGGTATGTGACCTGCGGAGCCGCAAGCCCTACCGATTCGAGTTCTTTATAATGATGGAAGACCTCGCGCGGCGTATCGTCAAACATGACCTGACCTTTATTCATTACAATAATGCGGTCCACATAACGCGCCACATCCTCCATACTGTGCGAAACAAGCAATACCGTGATTCCGCGTTCCTTATGCAGCCGCGCGATCTGATCGAGAATATCGTCACGCCCCTTCGGATCAAGCCCCGCCGTCGGCTCATCAAGCACAAGAACCTCCGGATTCATTGCGAGGATTCCTGCAATCGCCGCACGGCGCTTCTGTCCGCCGGAAAGCTCAAACGGAGAGGCTTTGTAATACTTTTCCTTAAGTCCCACCAGTTTCAGAGCCTCATACGCCCGCGCCTCTGTCTCCTCTTTTGACAAGCCGAGATTTTTGGGGCCGAAACATACGTCCGTAAAAACGTCCGTCTCAAAAAGCTGATGCTCTGGATACTGAAATACGAGTCCCACCCTGCTGCGCAGACTCTTCATATCATACCCTTCATCATATATATTTTTTCCATTATAGTATACTGCGCCGGACGTCGCTTTCAAAAGCCCGTTCAGGTGCTGTATGAGCGTAGACTTTCCTGAGCCGGTATGACCGATCACACCGATAAACTGTCCGTCCGGTATCTCCAGATTGATCTCTTTTAAGGCGTGCCGCTCAAACGCCGTGCCTGCGCTGTATACATAATTCAGATCTTCGATTTTAATTGCCATTTTTCTTTCCCTTCCGGTAATCCTCAAGCGCCGCTGTCAGTTCTTCATTTGACAAAATACCGTCCGGCAGGTCGATTCCTGCTTTCTGAAGCTCATGCGCGACGAGCGTAGCCTGCGGCACATCGAGCCGATAGCGTTTAAGCTCCTCCACATGAGAAAATACCTCGCGCGGCGTTCCCTGCATCACGATCTTTCCCTGATCCATGACGATCACCTTGTCCGCGCCAATGACCTCTTCCATATAGTGCGTGATCAGGACTACCGTCACATGCTCGGACTTGTTCAGCCCGTGTATCGTCCGAATGACTTCCTTGCGGCCGTTCGGATCGAGCATCGCTGTCGGCTCGTCCAGAATAATACATTTCGGGCGCATCGCCACGACGCCTGCGATCGCCACACGCTGCTTCTGACCTCCTGAGAGCTTATTCGGAGAGTGAGAACGGTACTCCCACATGCCGACCGCCCGCAGGCTCTTTTCCACACGTTCCCATATCTCAGGCGTCGGAACGCCCATATTCTCCGGTCCGAATCCGACGTCCTCGTCCACGATCGTACCTATGATCTGATTGTCCGGATTCTGAAAGACCATCCCCGCCGTCTGACGGATGTCCCAGATCTTCGACTCGTCTTTCGTATCATTTCCGTCAACGATAAGCGTTCCCTCTGTCGGAAGCAGGATCGCATTGATATGCTTTGCAAGCGTAGACTTGCCGGAACCGTTGTGTCCGAGGATCGCGACAAAATCACCCTCCTGCACATCGAGATCTACATGATCGACCGCGCGTGAGGTGGATTCCACCTTTCCTTCATCATCTAATTTATAATAATCGTGTGCAAGTTTTCTTGCC
>CATZPU010000240.1 GCA_958422845.1 uncultured Lachnospiraceae bacterium
CTCCGAGATATTGGCGCGCAAGTTCACGCCTGTCATTGCGTCGCACAGCTTAAGAGAGATCGAGGATATCTGCGATCATATCGGCCTTTTGCATAAAGGAGGGATCCTTTTCGCGAAGGATCTCGATGAGATGAAGCTTGGCATTCACAAGGTTCAGTGTGTGATACCGGACCCGAAGCGGGAGGAGGAGCTTCTTGCGGAGCTTGAGGTTCTCAAGCATGAAAAACGCGGATCGCTGCTGACAGTGATCGCACGCGGCAGACATGACGAGGTATTGGCAAGGATCGAAGCGAAGCAGCCGCTGTTCTGCGAGATACTGCCGCTTACGCTTGAAGAAATATTTATCAGTGAGACGGAGGTGGTCGGATATGATATCAAAAATCTCGTTTTCTAAGCTGGTGCGCGATGAGATGCGCAAATTGAACTGGCTTCTGGCTGTGCAGATACTGGTATTCGGACTTCTGATACCTTTCCGTGTACTTATGGCGCTTGCGATGCAGAGACCGAAGTTTTTTGCGGGACAGACGCATATCAGGGATATTTTTTACAGCAGCATCGGACTGGGGCATCTGGAAAATACGATATTTATTCTGATGGCAGGCGTTATCTGTGCGATCAGCGCATTCTCCTATGTACATTCTTCGCAGAAGCTTGACTTTTTTCACAGCCTTCCGATAAAAAGAGAGCGGCTTTTTGCAGCGAAGTATCTGGGGAGCGTGCTGACATTCGTTTTTGCATACGCGCTTAGCCAGACGGCGGCGCTTCTGATCGGCGCAGTGTACGGCGTGTGTTCCGCCCGCGTCATTTTTGAGATGGCGCTTGCTACCGTCGAGGGAATCCTGTGCTTTCTGTGCAGCTACGCAGGTGCGCTTCTGGCGGTGATGCTGACCGGAAAGATGCTCTCGACCTTTCTTGCCATCGGAGTGATGGGGGGTTATTTTCCGCTTGTATGGCTCTTATGGGTGGGAGTTGAGGAGATATTTTACCATACGGCGCTTTCCGGCGATACGGTGATGCAGAACGGGACGGCGTTTTTGACCTGTACCTCTCCGTGGGCATTTGCGGTATTTCGGAAAAGTCCGGCAGTTCCGGGGCTGACCGGACCGATACCGGGACCAGCCGCGCTGTGTCAGCTTATCGCTGTCGCCGCCGTGTTTTCTTTTCTTTCTCTGGCGCTTTATCGTGCAAGAAAGACTGAGGCTGCCGGAAATGCTCTTGCATTTCGGAAGATAGAGGGAGTCGTGAAGGTGCTGCTTATGATCCCGACCGCCATTTTAGCGGCGATCATTGCGTATGCAGGCTTTTATTCGCCTGTGTGGGAGCTTTTCTTCATCGTATTTTTTGGAGCGCTTGGCTGTATGATCATCGAGTTCATCTACAGGGGAGACATCCGTCAGGTGCTTTCGCACAAAAGCCATATCCTTGTCACGGTGGCTGTCTCTTCTATTGTGTTTTTTGCCTGCCGCTATGATGTGACGGGATTCAATACGTACCTTCCGGCGCACGACGAGGTGGAGGCAATGGCAGTTCACAATTTCGAGATGTTCGGGATCAGAGATCAGGGCTACACGCAGAGGGGGCTGCTTGACAGCCTTGAGGTGGAGCATTTTGATCCGATCTATGAGATGGCGCGAAGCGGAGCAGGCGGGGAGAGAATGGCAGACTGGGATCCGGAAAGCGTCAATATTCGGGTGAAATACCGACTCAAAAACGGAAAATCCGTATACCGCCGTTACTGGGTGAGCAGAGGGCTGTACAATGAAAAGATGGACGAACTGCAAAAGGATGCGGATTTCCGGGAAAAGTATTACGATATTCTCTCCTGGGAGAATACGGACGACATATCGCACATGCAGTTCAGTGTGATGACAGGGGATCTGTCTGCGCTTGGATTCTCGGATGCATCGTATGACGAAAACTCGTGGAGTGATGCAGATGCTGCGGACGAAATATCAGAAGAAAGCAGCGGCGAGGCAGAGACGGACGCAGAGACCGCAGACAGCGAGGCAGAGACGGACGCAGAGACCGCAGACAGCGGGATCATAGACGGAGAAGAAGATTACTATGGTGAGCCTGTCGAGGAGACTGCCGCCACAGAAGCGCTCTCCATTCACATAAGCGGCGAGAATATGGATCGCGTCATTGCGGCATACTGCGAGGATCTGGCAGCGGTATCCTACACAGATCTGCAGAATTACGATATGAGCTTTACTGTATTCAAAAAGGATAAGACATCTGAGGTTTATTACGTATCGCAAAGCTGCGAGAACACGCTGAACGTGATAAGAGAGATATTTGGCGGAAAAACGGCGGGAGAAGACTGATACAGAATGCTGAAAAAACGATAAAAAAATAAGAGGATAAGAGCAAATAAAAAGGGATGTTGTAAAATACATCTGGTGGTATCTTTTCGAGTATTATCCCTCGAAAACTAAGATGCTTTCTGCGGAAAACACACCGAAAATCCACCGGAATCAGTATTTTGCAGCATCCCTTTTTGTATAGTATATTATGAATAAACAGAAAGAAATATTCGACAAAAACATTGCCGTACAATGATTGATAAAAAAATAAAGTAATGCTATAGTGAAAGAAAATGGTAAAGTGATGAGCAGATGATAAGAGCGGTTCAGACATGCCGGAAAGATCTGCTTTTGGGAGGAAATAGAGATGAGAAAAAAGGGGCTTCCAGTGCTGCTTCTTGCTATGACGGCAGTATGTCTGTCCGGTTGTGGGGCAGAGGAAGAAAAAGAGCACATAACTATGGCGGTCAGCACGATAGGACCGACGCATGCATGGGCAGAGGGGGCGTATTATTACGCAAAAGAAGAACTGGAACGGGTGGCAAAGGATAATGGCTGGGATTTTTTGTGCGTCGCAGCGGAGGACTCTAATGAGCAGTCGTCTCAGGTTGTAGAGCTGGTGGAACAGGGGGCAGACTGCATCGTAATGCTTCCTATGGATGGTGCTTCGCTTAAGACGGCGGCAATCGCAGTTCAGAAGGCAGATATCCCTCTGGTAATATTTGATCGGGAGATACCAGATTTTACGCCGACAGCGACAGTAAA
>CATZPU010000241.1 GCA_958422845.1 uncultured Lachnospiraceae bacterium
CATGGGTGGGAGAAACGCGTTATCTTCCATATCCACGACGAGCCGGATATTCACTACAAGGACGAAGAGACGCTTGCGGCGCGGCGCAGACAGTATTATCTGGCATCGTCGATCCTGCGCAAATATCTGCCGCAGGTCCGTATCATCGAGGCTGTAGATTCGCCCGCATTTTTCGGCGGAATAGACATCTGGGTGTCGGGAACAGCGGGATACGAAGCGAAAAAGCAGGAGTTTGACAGGCTGATCGCTCTGGGTGAAACGGTCTGGTCATACGTCTGCTGCGGACCGGAGGGAGAGTGGCTGAACCGTTTCCTTGATTTTCACCTGCTGCGCGGCAGGCTGCTGTTCTGGGGCTTTGCGAAAAACAGGATTAGCGGATTTTTGCACTGGGGATTTAATCAGTTTCCGTGCGGCATGGATCCGTTTGAGGGGACGAGCTGTCCGAACGATACAGGGATCGGGACGAATTTTCCGTGCGGCGATTCTTTTCTCGTCTATCCGGCTGAAGATGGTCCGATGATCGGAATGCGTCTGGAGGCACAGAGACGCGGAGCGGAGGACGCTATGCTCTGGCAGCAGCTTCGCAAAAAGGACGAGCGGCTGCATGATGAGCTGCTCTCAGAGGTATTTACGAATAATCACGAATATTGTAACGATCCGGAAAAGTTCATGCAGGTGTATGAAAAACTGCTTGCCGCTCTGGAATGATATACATATTTTTTTCACACTTCCACCACATATCGAACACATTATTTTCAAAAACAAAACACAAACGACTGCTAAACTTTCCCATATAAACAATTAAATATGAAAGAGCAGCACGGAAAAAGAAGGACGCTTGGGCGTCCTCTTCCTGTACTGCGCGGGAAAGGAGCATATGTATTTATGAAATGCGTCAGAATTTGGAACAGGAAGATAGGAGCGAAGGCGGCAGCGATCATGGTAGTGTCTATGCTTGCGGCAGCGCCGGTATACGCTGCAGAGGATACCGGACTGGGAGTCGATATGAGTACCGATTATCCGGGAATCACCGTAAAAGCAGGGGAGACGGTCAGCTTTCCGCTTGATTTCCTGAGCATGGATGGCGAGGGCTACGACGTTGACCTGAGTGCAGGCGAGCTTCCAGAGAACTGGAGCGGATATTTTAAGGGAGGAAGCAGCCAGATTACAAAGGTGCATGTAGACGGCTCGCGGGAATCTGCAGAGGAGACAGATGCTCTTGCGGATTACAGCCTGAGTGTGCCGTCCGAGGCAGAAGACGGTACGTATGAGGTCGAGCTGTTCGCCGATGCCGGAGCGGGAAAAAAAGATACGCTTCGTCTTGAAGTTACGGTCAGCGCAGAACAGGCAGGAGAGAGCAATTTCACATCCGAATATCCGGAGCAGCAGGGCGCTTCAGGTACATCTTTCAGCTTCGATACGACGCTTGTAAACAATCGCGGCACAAACCAGTCCTACAGTCTTTCCGCACAGACACCGGAAGGATGGCAGGCGACCTTTACGCCTTCAGGGGAGACGAGCGCGGTAGCGAGCCTTTCGGTCGACGCAGGCGCGAGTCAGGGGCTGACCGTATCGGTCACTCCGCCGGAAAATGTAGAAAAAGGAGACTACGAGATCCCGATCACAGCAGTATCCGCGGACGATACGCTTAAGACAACGCTTACTGTCAGCATTACAGGTACATATGCAATGACGCTTTCGACACCGGATCAGAGACTGAGCTTCGATGCGTACGAAAATAAGGAATCTACAGTGACGCTTTCCGTTACCAATACTGGAAATGTCGATTTGACAAATCTCAATCTGTCTTCTTCTGCGCCGACAGACTGGGAGGTGCGTTTCAGTGAATCTACGATCGATACGCTCGAGGCAGGAGCGACAAAAGAGGTGACGGCATTCGTAAAACCGGGCAAAAATGCAGTGACAGGGGATTATGTGACAAGCATCAGTATCAGCAATGAGCAGGCATCGGCAAATGCAGACTTTCGCGTATCAGTCAAGACATCGACGACCTGGGGGATAGCAGCCATTGCGATTATCATCGTGCTGGTCGGTGTGCTTGGAGCAATCTTTAAAAAGTATGGGAGACGATAGCTATGGCAGAGCATGTAATTGAGATTTCTCATCTGACGAAGCAGTATGGGGATAAGACTGCTGTAAATGATTTGAATCTTTCGATACGAAAAGGCGAAGTATTCGGGCTTCTTGGTCCAAACGGCGCAGGAAAGACAACGACGATTCTGATGCTTCTCGGACTTACTGAGCCGACGTCGGGTACTGCGCAGATCTGTGGAAAAAACTGTGCAAGAGATCCTCTTACAGTAAAATCGATCGTAGGCTATCTGCCCGACAATACGGGATTTTATGCAGATATGACAGGAAGACAAAACCTGCGGTTTACCGGACAGCTAAACGGATTGCCCAAAGAGGTGATCGAGGAACGGATCGATACGCTCCTTACTCGTGTCGGGATGGAGCAGGCGGCAGATCAGAAGGCGGGTACGTACTCGAAGGGTATGCGCCAGAGACTTGGAATCGCCGATGTCCTGATGAAGGATCCGCAGATCATCGTGATGGATGAGCCGACGCTCGGCATCGATCCGGAAGGAATGCGAGAGCTTTTGGAGCTGATAAGAGAGCTTTCGGAAGAAGATGGGAGGACGATCCTGATCTCCTCACATCAGCTTCAGCAGATTCAGCAGGTATGCGACCGCGTCGGTATTTTCGTAGAAGGCAGTCTGATCGCCTGTGGTACGCTAAGGGAGTTGGAGGAAAAGATCAGGAAAGACGGAGGCTATCTGCTGGAGTTGGAGGTACAGCCGTGCGACGATAAAATATTGGGTATGCTGTATCAGCAGCCGGGAGTACAGAAGATCACAAAAGAAGGGAGCTGCTTCATGATCTCTTCTTCGCTTGATATCAGAAGTGCGCTGACACGCTTCCTTGGAGAAAACGGATATTCCATCCTTCATCTGCACCAGCGCGGCGGCGATCTGGATGAGATTTACAGACGTTATTTTGAAAAGGCAGGGCAATGTGATG
>CATZPU010000242.1 GCA_958422845.1 uncultured Lachnospiraceae bacterium
GGAGGCGCTGCAAAAACTGGAGCAGTTCGGTCTGGCAGGCTGTGAGAATAAGTATCCCGACGAGCTCTCCGGCGGCATGCGCCAGAGAGCGGCGTTTCTGCGCACGACGCTGTGTGAGGCAGGGATATATCTGCTTGACGAGCCGTTTGGAGCGCTTGATGTGATCACGAGAGGGGATATGCAGGACTGGCTGCAGTCCCTTTGCAGTGAACTGAAAAAAACGATCCTTCTTGTGACGCACGATACAGATGAAGCGATCTATCTGTCTGACAGGATACTGATCCTTGGAGAGCCGGGAGAAGGTATCAGGCAGGAAATTGTGATCGACAGAAAAGACCGTACGAGGGAATGGCTGTATGCACAGGGAGACCTGCGCGCCGAAATACACAGGATCATCAAAGAAAAGGAAACAAGGTGAGGGTATGGCTGAGACGAAAAATCAGGTAAAAGAGGGGGAATGGGTGCGCATGATCGATATGCATGCGCACTTCTTTTGTATAGAAAGAGAAGAGTCTGTGACGGAAGAGCTGAGGCTGCGCCGCGCAGACGGTCTGCGCACATTTTTTAGCTGCGGAACGCCGGAGGAATGGGAAAAAACAAAGGAGCTGCGCAGCAGAGAAGAAGTATATGTAAGCTTTGGAATCCACCCATGGTACGCTGACCGTTATGATGCAGAGGAATATACGGAGCTGTTTCAGATGTGCGATGCGATTGGGGAGATCGGAATGGACAATGTCTGGTGCGAGGTGCCGTATGAGATACAGCGCAGGCAGCTAGAACGGCAGCTTGATATGGCGGCACAGTTTGGAAAAGCAGTCATATTGCATACGAAGGGGCAGGAAAAAGAAATTGCACAGATGATTCGGGACTTTCCAAATCCGGTGTGCGTACACTGGTATTCCGGAGACATCGATACGTTTGAGCAGTTTTTGGAGCTGGGCTGTTATTTTACGCTCGGACCTGATTTTGCGCAGCTATGCAAAGCGGCAGATATGCGGCGGATCAATACGGCAGACGGCACGCACAAAACGGCAGACGCATCAGGCATTGCGGGTAAAGCAACGGATACGACAGGCGGCACGTACAAAACGGCAGATGCATCAGGCATTGCAGGTAAGGCGGCAGATATGGCAGAAGGTAGAAGCCAGACTGCGGATTCAGTGCCAAAGGAGCTGAAAAGCGATTTTAACTGGGAGCAGGCGCGTTTATACGGACGCATGGCGCGGGAAAATCCTCTGGATCGGCTCTTTCTGGAGACAGACGGAATTTCAGCAGTTGCATGGGCGCTCGGTTCAGAGTATACTGGTCTGGATCAGATTTCGCAGGTGCTTTGGGAAAATGCCAGATATCTTGCAGAAATCAGAAATATTGAGGAAGAAACGCTTTGCCGGAGGATGGAACAGAATCTCAACGAATTCCTGAATTTCGGAAAAAGCTGAGAATCTATATGATCCAGACAAAAAAATTAGTGCAGTTTTACATCTCTGAATATGAGATGCAGATGAAGAAAAAACAGAAAAATCCGGTAAGCTACAGCGACTTTAACGGAAGACTGGAGCGGCTGCGCCGATCGATAAAAAGCGCGCGCTCTTCGCGTGTCAACAGTGCAGTGCTTGAGGACTATCATCGTCAGATCAAAAATATTGCATCTTTTGCATACCGGAGAAATAAGGAGAAAGCGCTTGCGGCGGTGAAAGAAGAGCTTCTTCCGAAGCTTGTGCAGCTTGATATGGCATTTCTTCTGCCGGATCAGCGGGAAGGAATTGACGGAGCATTCCTCGCATGGCTGAAGCGATACAAGCCGGGAGCGATCTGTTCGGGCACTTTATTTTCCCTGTATCCGATGTACAGAGAATATCAGATAAAGAATAAGATACTTGACCTCGTACCGACAAGACCGGAATCGGAATTTCCGGAAACACTCGAAATGCACAGAAGTTTTGTACTGCATATCGGCCCTACAAACAGCGGAAAGACCTTTCAGGCGCTTGAGCGGCTGAAGACGGCAGAGCGCGGCGTATATCTGGGGCCGCTTCGCCTGCTTGCTCTGGAAGTGTATGAACGGATGAAAGAGAACGGGGTGCCTTGTACAATGCTTACCGGACAGGAGTGTATCGAGGAGTCGGGAAGCCGGATCACCGCATCGACAGTCGAGATGGCGGATTACGATGAGCTGTACGATGTGGCGGTGCTTGATGAAGCGCAGCTTATGGCAGATACAGACCGGGGGCATTCGTGGACAAAGGCAGTGCTCGGACTTAAGGCGAGAGAGATCCATGTCTGTACAAGTCCTGCGGCGGTAGATGTTCTGAAGCATCTGATCACGCTGTGCGGCGATACATGGGAGGAACATTATTATGAGCGCAAGACTGCGCTGATCTGTGAAGAGGAAGCGTTTCATTTTCCGGAGGATGTGCAGTCGGGAGATGCCCTGATCGTTTTTTCCAAGAAGTCTGTGCTCGATGTTGCAGGCAGGCTGGAGGAGCGCGGTGTGAACGCAAGTGTGATATACGGAAGCCTTCCGCCTGAGATCCGACGCCGTCAGGTGCATTTGTTTGCAGAAGGACGTACAAAAGTGGTCGTTTCGACAGATGCGATCGGGATGGGGCTGAATCTTCCGGTCCGCAGAATTGTTTTTTTGCAGACAGAAAAATTTGACGGGACAGGCAGACGCTCGCTGCGTGTATCTGAAATACGGCAGATCGCAGGCAGGGCAGGACGCTTCGGTATTTATGATACGGGATACGTCACTGCGATGGGAGAAGAGGAGCTTACTTATATACGGGAAAACTATGAGCAGGCAGAGCAGCCGCTTACAAAGGTCAATCTCGGTTTTTCGCAGGTTTTGCTCGACATAGAGGAACCGCTCGACGAGATTCTGCGCGTATGGCATGCAGTAGAGCCGTCCGAGCCGTTTGAGAAGGAAAACGTAGATGAAGCGCTATTTCTCTATGAAAAAGCGTATAAGGTGCGAAACAGTATCGACGGTTTTACAAATAAACGGATACTCTACCGAATGATTACTTGTCCGATCGATAT
>CATZPU010000243.1 GCA_958422845.1 uncultured Lachnospiraceae bacterium
GCAGTCCAGCACGAACGGGAACGGCTCGTCTGTCGGCAGTCCGATCGTCAGCGGATTCGTCCCAAGCATATTTTCCACGCCGAATGTCGGCGCGATAGACGGACGCGCATTCGTCCCCGTCATACCGATCATATTATTCTGCGTCGCCATCGTCGCATAATATCCGGCAATTCCGTAATGCGTGGAATTTCGCACGGCGACCATACCCATGCCGTACGTTTTCGCCTTGTCGATCGCCATCTGCATCGCCTTTTTCCCGACTACCATTCCCATTCCGTTGTGTCCGTCCACTACGGCAGTCGTCGGAGTCTCCCTGATGACTTCAAACTGCGTCACAGGATCTAAGATACCCGCGTCAATACGATCGAGATAAATTGATTTAAACCGGTTGCATCCATGACTCTCTATCCCGCGTCTGTCGCTCTCAAGCAGAACCTCTGTACATACTTGGGCATCCTCATGCGGCACGCCTTCTTTTTCAAATACAGCGATCATAAAATCGCGCATCATATCCCACGGAACAAAAGGTCTTGTCTCTGTCATACTATCACCGCCTGTCATTTACAAAGGTCTGCAACGACCTGATTGATCACCTTTCCGTCAGCCTTTCCCTTAAGCTCTCCCATCACAGCCTTCATGATCTGTCCTTTATTCTTCGTAGCAAGAACATCTGCAAATTTATCCTGAAGGATCGCTCTCACCTCATCCTCCGAAAGAAGCTTCGGCGCATATTCTGAGATCACGTCATACCGGAACTGATACTCTTCTCTTAAGTCTGCACGCGCCTCGGGACACGTATCGATCTGCTCTTTCACCGTCTTTAATTCTTTTAAGATCACACGATCTGTAAGAGCTTCCGGAATATCATCGCGGCATCCCTCGTCGATCGCCGCTTTCTTCACAGCAGAGATCAAAGAAGAGATCGCCTCCTTGCGCGGCTTATCCTTTGCCTTCATTGCTGCTACCATATCTTTTCTCAGTAATTCAATATCCATAATTGCTTCTGCCTCCTTTTATCTGCCTAAAACGAAAAGCTGCTGCCGCTTTCCTGTCATACTTGGATTATCACAAATATCAGTGAAAAAAGCAACCCTTTCTTTCCTGATAAAATAGCTTTTTTGAGTATTATTCTGCGGCGCGCAGAAAACGGGAACAGCTCTCGTCTGCTCCCGCTTTTTTCTTATTTTTACTTTTCCAGACTGGCAAGTCTTTCCTTTACCTGCTCCATCATCTGCGTATATTTCTCAAGCTTCGCCTTTTCCTCGTCGATCTTCGCCTGCGGCGCCTTGCTGATAAAGCGCTCATTTCCAAGCATACCGTTGACACGGGCAAGCTCCTTTGTAAGACGCTCTTCTTCTTTTTTCAGACGCTCGATCTCCTTATCAATATCGACAAGCTCTGCAAACGGCATATAAACGACTGCATCCGGAATTACTGCGGAAACGGCGTCGTCGCTGATACCTGCCTTATCTGCCTGTACGTGTACCTCGCTCGCATAGCCGAGTGTCGCAAAGAATACCTTTCCGTCCTCAAAAATACTGCGGATCTCTTCGCTTTCTGATACGACGAATACCTGCGCCTTCTTGCTCGGCGGCACGTTCATGCCTGTACGCACGTTTCGGATACCGCGGACAGCTTCTTTGATCGTCTCGACAGCCTTTTCTTCCTGTGCAAAATCCCATGCGTCCGTAAACTCCGGCCATGCAGAGATCATGATAGACTCCTCATTCGGCCACAGCGTACAGAAGATCTCTTCTGTAATAAACGGCATAAACGGATGCAGCAGCTTCAGCGCATTTGTAAGCACGGTCTTCAGCGTCCACAGAGCGGCAGCTTTTGTCGTATCCTCGTCGCTATACAGACGCGGCTTCACCATCTCGATGTACCAGTCGCAGAACTCCTCCCAGATAAAGTCGTATACCTTCTGTACGGCGATTCCGAGCTCATATTTTTCCATATTTTCGGTCACATCTTTTGCAAGCGTATTCACCTTGGAAAGAATCCACTTATCAGCTCCGGTAAGCGTACTAAGATCGATCGTCTCCGGCACCTGCGCCTTCTCAAGATTCATCATAATGAAACGTGATGCGTTCCATACTTTATTTGCAAAGTTTCTTGACGCCTCCACACGCTCCATATAGAAACGCATATCGTTGCCCGGCGCATTTCCCGTCATCAGCGTCAGACGCAGTGCGTCGGCGCCGTACTGATCGATGATCTCAAGCGGATCGATACCGTTGCCGAGCGATTTGCTCATCTTGCGTCCCTGTGAATCTCTTACGAGTCCGTGGATCAGTACGTGATGGAACGGCACTTCTCCCGTCTGCTCAAGCGCGGAGAATACCATACGGATGACCCAGAAGAAAATAATGTCATAACCCGTTACGAGCACGTCGGTCGGATAGAAGTATTCAAGCTCCGGCGTTTTGTCCGGCCATCCGAGCGTAGAGAACGGCCACAGCGCTGAGGAGAACCACGTATCGAGCGTATCCTCATCCTGCGTCAGGTGCGTGCATCCGCACTTCGGGCAGACAGACGGCATCTCGCGTGCTACAACAGTCTCGCCGCACTCGTCGCAGTAGTACGCCGGAATCCGGTGTCCCCACCAAAGCTGTCTTGAGATACACCAGTCACGAATATTTTCAAGCCAGTGCAGATACGTCTTGTCAAAGCGGTCCGGTACGAACTGCAGCGTTTTGTTCTTTAATGCTTCGATTGCCGGTTTTGCCATCTCATCCATCTTTACAAACCACTGCTGCTTGATCATCGGCTCAACCGTCGTCTTGCATCGGTCATGCGTACCGACGCTGTGGCTGTGCGGCACTACCTTTACAAGCAGACCAATCTCCTCCAGATCCTTAACGATCGCCTTTCTCGCCTCATACCGGTCCATTCCGGCATACTTGCCGCCGAGCTCGTTGATCGTCGCGTCGTCGTTCATGATGTTGATCTCCGGCAGGTTATGGCGTTTTCCTACCTCCAAGTCGTTCGGATCGTGTGCCGGAGTGATCTTTACGCAGCCCGTTCCGAATTCCT
>CATZPU010000244.1 GCA_958422845.1 uncultured Lachnospiraceae bacterium
TTGATCGTCGTAGCTACCACATTGACACCGGAAAGCTTTGCCGCCTCCACATTAGAGCCTATCGCATAAATATGACGCCCTGTTCTCGTCTTGGACAGCAGGAAGAAGAAGATAACAAATACGATCAGCGCGATCCAGAATGTATTGTACACGCCTGCGGTCTTTCCGTAATAGAAGAAGTTCTGGAAAGCATCGCCTGTCTCCTTGCCGACGCCCGTTGCGATAGCATCCGTATTGCGGTTGCCGTTTACCATATAAGCAATACCTCTTGCAACGAACATCGTACCGAGCGTAGCGATAAACGGCGGAAGCTTGAACTTTCCGACAAGGTATCCGTTCACAACGCCGATCACGAGACAGCACAGAAGAGTGATCAGGATAGCAAGTACCGGATTCATACCGCCTACCATAAGCGTTGCTGTGATCATCGCGCTCATACCTACGACCGAACCGATCGACAGGTCAATATTTCCTGTGATGAGCACGTAGCTCTGTGCGATACCGATCAGCAGATATTTTGACATAGACCGGAGCAGGTTCAAAATATTCTGTCCGGAAAATACTGCCGGATTAATAATACCGAAGGCTATGTAAATAACGACCAATCCTACAAAAGCCGTAAGGGCCGCCCCCATACCCCTGACTCCCAAAAGCTTTTTAAATGGGCTTTGCTGTTTACTGTTCATTTTTTCTCCTCCCGTCAGCTGTTTTGAATATTCTTATTTTCAAATGCGGTCGCATACGTCAGAATCTCATTCTGCGTCGTTTCCTTCGCCATGACCTCGCCTGTGATGCGTCCGTCACACATGACAATGATGCGGTCGGCAATTCCCATGACCTCCGGCATCTCCGATGATACAAACATAACGGCGATGCCCTGCTTTTTCAGTTCATTCATCAGGTTGTATATCTCGACCTTCGCGCCTACGTCGATACCTCTTGTAGGCTCGTCAAAGATAACGACTCTGGAATCTCTTGCCAGCCATTTTCCGACAACGACCTTCTGCTGATTTCCTCCTGAAAGATTTCCGGAATCCACCTCCACATTCGGCGTCTTGATCAAAAGATCCTTTACTGCTTTTTCACACAGAGCTTCTTCTTTTTTACTGTTGATCACGCCAAACTTATTGCAGACGAGATCGAGATTCGGCAGAGCCAGATTCTGTCTGATACTCAGTTTTGTACAAAGCCCGTCTTTTTTACGATCCTCCGGCGCAAGTACCACGCCGTTTTTAATGGCATCCATCGGACAGTTGATCTTTACTTCTTTGCCGTCTACGTATATCTCGCCGCTCTCTTTCGGATCAACGCCGAATATCGCGCGCGTCGTTTCCGTCCGTCCTGCACCCATCAGTCCTGCAAATCCGACGATCTCACCCTCATAAACGGAGAAATTGATATTTCTCACCATACGGCCTGCATTTAAGTTTTTGACCTCGAATACCTTTTTCCCTTTTTTGCATTCTACACGCGGGAATTTCTCCTTGATCTCACGTCCGACCATATTTGTGATGATCGTATCCATGGACATATCGGCAAAATTACCGCTCGTTATGTACTGACCGTCACGCATGATCGTCACGCGGTCAACAATATGTGCCAGCTCCTCAAGCCTGTGCGAAATATAGACGATACCGCATCCGTCCGCCTTGAGCTTTCGGATGATACGAAACAGGTCATCTATTTCTTTTGCTGTCAGAGAAGACGTCGGTTCGTCCATGATCAGTACCTTTGCATTGATCGAAAGAGCTTTTGCGATCTCTACCATCTGCTGTTTGGACACCGGAAGATCTCCGACCATCTGATTCGGATCAATATCCATATTCAGATCATCAAGGATCCTCTTTGCCTCCTTCTGCATCGCTGCATTATTCAGTGAAAACTTTCCTTTCACCTCGCGTCCCAGAAACATATTTTCTGTAACAGAAAGATGACGGCACATATTCAGCTCCTGATGAATGATCGCCACACCTACCTCCTGCGCCTGCTTCGGCGTCAGGGAATCATACTGTTTCCCGAAAATCTCCACGCTTCCTTCGTCTCTGGTGTAAACGCCGCTTAGAATCTTCATCAGTGTAGATTTTCCTGCGCCGTTCTCGCCAAGAAGAGCCATAACTTCACCGGAACGCAGCTCAAACTGTACATTGTCCAGAGCCTTTACACCCGGAAAGCTTTTGCTGATGTTCTTCATGGAGACAATGACTTCGTTCATATGCTTTCCTCCCTTTCCTGCACAGACCGGAATGTTCCTTTTCTATGCAAATTCACAAACATTTCTACTAAATCTCATTATACATTGCAATAGTTTTGTGCAAAAGAGGGGGTGTTTTATGTTTTAACGGGGGATTTTTATGCAGTTTATTGATCTGCTGCACAAAAAATCAGCAGAGCAATTGTAACGATAGTACAACTGCTCTGCCGATTTCCCGTAAAATAGCGTCATTCAACAGAAAGAATAACACCGCATCTTTTTTTATTTATCTGTCCAGCGATTATAGATATTTGCCAGAATCGCTCCTGAAATATTATGCCATACAGAGAAGATCGCTCCCGGCACGGTCGCCATTGCCAGATCCGGAAATGCCGTGCCCGCTAAAGACGTAGCCAGACCGGAGTTCTGCATTCCGATCTCCACCGAAACGGCTTTCGTCTTTGCCGGTCCCATACGAAGTGCTTTTCCAATACCGAAGCCGCAGGCATATCCCAGCAGATTGTGCAGGATAACAACAACGAATACGATAGCTCCCGTGCTCATGATCTTTTCTGCATTATGAGATACTACAGCTGCAACAATCAGGCAGATCGCCACTACGGACACAGACGGCAGCACGGATACCAGCTTCTGTGTGAACTTGCCAAACAGCTTATTGATAATAAAACCAAGCGCGATCGGAACGATCACTACTTTAATGATCGACATAAACATACTTACCGGATCGACTGTTACAGTCGTTTTCAGCAGCAGGTATGTGATAGCCGGAGTCAAAAACGGAGCGAGCAGCGTATTCACAC
>CATZPU010000245.1 GCA_958422845.1 uncultured Lachnospiraceae bacterium
GCATATAGGAATACGACTGGGAGTGTACGCACTCCTGAAATGTCTGGATATTCAGGCAGAGATTTACCTCGTTTGCCGTAATATATTCTCCGATGTTCGGCAGGTTTGCCGTCTGGATGGAGTCAAGAAATACGAGAAATGACAGTATTTTGTCATACGCTTCCCGCTCTGCCCTCGGCAGCTTCGGATAATCCTTAATATCCTGCGAAAGATTGATCTCTTCCGGAATCCAGAAATTGTTCATCGCCTGACGGTACCAGTCTGACGTCCAGTGGTATTTCAGGTTGTTGTAATCATTCAGATTTGTCGTATTTCCGCCGATCATACGCCTGCTGCGCACATCTGTATCGCCGCCCGGATTGAACAGCGGCTTACGCTCAAGCGTTCTTCCTCTTTCAAATTCGCTCATATTTTCCTCTCTTTCATAGTGCCAGTTCTTTTTCTTCGTTACAAACACCGCTTTCCTTATCATAGACTTGTGACCTGCATCACGTTTCCGTTTCTGAGGTCAAGTGCAGGCGACATACTTCGTGCTTTCATTTCTTACGTAAATATAGGCTTGCACATCGCATTTCGGTTTATAACGCCAAATATAAGACTACGTATCCTGCTCTTTATGATGAGCAGGACTCGCATTCCTCTACTTCAAGCGATTTGGAACGCACGTAATAGACCGTCTTTACACCGCATTCCCACGCCTTCAAATACAGATTCAGTACCTGACGCATCGTATATTCATTCGTAATGTAAAAATTCATGGACTGCGCCTGATCGATATGGCGCTGACGGACTCCGCAGGCGCGTATCGACCACTCCTGATCAATATGGTGGGCGTTTGTATAGTACCAATACGTCTCCGGCGAAAGCTCCGGCGCTACTCTCGGCAGCATAGAGCCTTTCTTTTCTTCTATGAAAAACTTATTCATCACGGGATCGATACCTGCCGTTGTTCCGGCAATGATAGATGTCGAACTCGTCGGCGCGATCGCAAGCAGATAGGCGTTCCTCATTCCCTGCACCGCTACCTTCTCCCGAAGATGCAGCCACTTCTCCGACGCATATCCCCGTTTTTCAAAATATGCTCCGCTTTCCCAATCCGAACCCTCAAAACAGCCGTAGCTTCCTTTTTCTTTCGCATAATCGCTGCTTGCTTCGATCGCAGCAAAATTGATCGTCTCAAACAGACGGTCAACGAAATCAAGATGTTCCTCGGAATGCCATTTTATTTTGTTCTTTGCCAGCATATGATGGTAGCCGCTGACGCCAAGACCGATCGAACGGTACTTGTGGTTCGTGATCTTTGCATACGGCACAGGATAAAAATTTAGATCGATCACATTGTCCAGAGCACGCACGACTGTCCTTACAACCTGCCGCATATACGCTTCGTCCTGCACCGGAAGATTGCCAAGCGAAAGCGAAGCAAGATTGCAGACGACAAATTCTCCCGCTTTCGTTGTGTTGACAACGACTGTGTCTCCGTCCTGTGTACTTACCTGTGTGCTTACTGTCGCGATCGGCGCCATGTTCTGCGCGATCTCGGTGCAGAGATTGGAGCAGTAGATCATTCCGGTATGCGGATTCGGATTCGCCCGATTCACAATATCCCTGTTAAATGTAAACGGAGCACCTGTCTCCACTACTGACTTAATGATCAGTCTCACAAGATCCTTCAGACCGATCGTCCGCTTTGTGATCCTTGCACCATGCACACAATCCCAGTATCTCTTTTCCCACTCCTCACCAAACGAATCCTCAAGACTGTAGCCCTTCACCGTCAAAATTTCGTGCGGACACATCAGATACCAGTCCTGATCCAGATTTTCACTTACCATCTTCCAGAATAAGTCGGGATAGCAGACTGCCGGAAAGACGTCATGCGCTTTCATACGCTCATCGCCGTTGTTCGTTCTGATCTGCAAAAATTCCGGCAAGTCTCTGTGCCATGCATCAAGATACACTGCGACAGCTCCGGCACGGACACCGAGCTGATCGACTGCCACCGCAGTATCGTTGACGATCCTCAGCCAGCGGATCACTCCGCCAGCAGCTCCTTCAAAACCGCGTATCATGCTGCCCGCCGCCCGAACTTTTCCGAAATACATGCCCATTCCGCCGCCGTATTTACTCACCTGTGCAAAATTATCCACAGAACGGAAGATTCCTTTCAGGCTGTCCGGTACGGTATCAATAAAGCAGGAGCTGAGCTGATGGAAGGGCTTGCGCGCATTCGCAAGCGTCGGCGTCGCCATTGTCACCTCAAGCTTAGAAAGCATATCGTAAAAGGCTTTTACCCAGAATAATCGCCCTTCCTTCTTCTCATTCATTGCAAGATGCAGCGCAATTCCGAGGAACATCTCCTGTGGACTCTCCAGCGGCACATGACTGTGCGTAGAGATAACATAACGCTTCAGCAAAAGATCAAGCCCGGAAAAATTGAACAGCCTGTCCCGCTCCTGCACAAGAAAGGTTTCCGCCTCATCGATCTCTTCTTTTGAATACGCTTCTAAAATATATCTTCCATACAATCCCTCGCCGCTTAAATAGCTGATCTTATCCCACAGACTGGAAAGCCCGCGTTTTTCTTCTTCTGCGCGCAGTTTTCTGTGAAACCGGAAGGCAAGCAGCCAGCCCGCAATATTTTCCCAGCGCGGCGCTTCCTGACTCGTAAGCTCTGTCGCAGCCTTGATAAGAGCTGCAAGCTTCTCGTCCTGATCCATATCTCTTTTTAAGAATCCGGTAAATTTTCCGTTCAGTATGGAAAGCGCATACGATTCTCCTGAAAATTCCTGCGCAACATCACGCAGAAGCGCTTCAAATCCCTCTATCTCAAACGCTGATGCAAGCTCCCGCTCTCCTGATCTCTTTATCATAAATCGCTCTGCCATTTATTTCCTCCTTACAACATGTGGTATATTTTAAGAAAAATACCCACTAGATATATATTATAATGGAAGTGGCTTGCAAAGTAAACCATTCATTTCAGCCATTTTTCAACAAC
>CATZPU010000246.1 GCA_958422845.1 uncultured Lachnospiraceae bacterium
TATCTCGGTGACGGATATTTGCACCTGCTGTAATCCGGACGTATTATTTTCCCATCGCGCTTCGCATGGAAAACGCGGTAATCTGGCGGCGTTTCTTGGGTTGCGGTAAGCGCACAGATATCAAAAATTTAAAAGGAAAGAAAAGGGATACTGCAAAATACTGATCTCGGTGGATCATGCAGCATCCCTTTTTTGATTCATTTTCAGCTATTTATTTGCGTACTTTCACAAGCAGATCATTGATCTTATTTGTCGGAGATTCTACCTTGCTCAGCGTCTCGTCATGGTTGAGCGATTCGATGATCGAAGCAAGGAATTTTGTCATATCCGCCTCTACGTAATACGGTTTCGTGAAAAGTTCCGGATCGCGGTAGTTCAGGTTTGTTGTTACGACTTTGGAGATGTATCCTTTTTCGTAATATTCATCAAATTTTGCAAAGCCGTCCGTGAACAGACCGAAGGTCGTGCAGACGAATACACGCTTTGCGCCGCGTTCCTTGATCTGCTTTGCTACGTCGAGCATACTGTCTCCTGAGGAGATCATATCGTCTACGACGATGACGTCCTTTCCGGTGACGGAATCACCGAGAAATTCGTGCGCAACGATCGGATTCTTTCCGTTTACAATGGTAGAGTAATCGCGTCTCTTGTAGAACATACCCATGTCTACGCCGAGGATATTTGAAAAATAAACGGCACGGCTCATAGCGCCTTCATCCGGGCTGATGATCATCAGGTGATCGTTGTCGATGATGAAATCTTCCACACGCTCAAGCAGCGCCTTTAAGAACTGGTACGTCGGCATGAAAGAATCGAAGCCTGAAAGCGGGATGGCGTTCTGCACGCGCGGATCGTGCGCGTCGAACGTGATGATATTCGATACGCCCATGTCCACAAGCTCCTGAAGAGCAAGGGAGCAGTCTAAAGACTCGCGCTTTGTTCTTTTGTGCTGTCTGCCTTCATACAGGAATGGCATAACAACGCTGATGCGCTTTGCCTTTCCGGTGGCTGCGGAGATGATACGCTTCAGATCCTGATAATGGTTGTCCGGAGACATGTGGTTTTCGTAGCCGCATACTTTATAGGTGAGACTGTAATTGCAGACGTCGACGAGAATATATAAGTCGGCGCCGCGGACAGAATCATTGATATGTCCTTTTCCTTCTCCGGTGCCGAATCTCGGACAGTGGCAGTCCAGTAAATAGGAATCTGCGATATAACCGGGGATCGCGGAAGCTGCGCTGTTCTTTGCTTCTTTTCTTGAAGCCACCAGACATTTGTCTATGGCGTTGCCAAGTTCGCGGCAGCCTTCCAGTGCGGCAATTTTAAGTGTGCCAACAGGTAAAATGTGATCCATTCGCTTGAAATCAGACATGTTTTCCTCCATCTATTAAAGAAATTTTACATACTTTTTCATAATATTTATATCATTTTACAGAAGATGCGTCAAGAATTATGAAGCAGAATTACAGGAAAGCATCAAAATTCGACAGCATCGTGCAAGAAGCCTGTGCTTTTGAACGGGCTTAGGTGGTTGCATTTTGCGGATGAAGATAGTATACTTTTTGCGTGATGAACAGAACAGACAGCAGAATGATCCTGCTTGTCAGACAGGGTGGAAATAAAATTATGAAGAAAAATACAGAACATATCATTAAAAAAGTGATTTCGGGCAGCATTGCGCAGGAGCTTGAGCTTGCACCCGGCGATGTGCTCGTTTCTATCAACGGGCAGCAGATCGAAGATGTATTTGATTATCATTATTATATGAACGATGAATATGTGACGGTGCTTGTGCGAAAGCCGGACGGCGAGGAGTGGGAGCTTGAGGTCGAGAAGGAATTTGAGGAGGATTTCGGTATCGTTTTTGAAAGTTCTTTGATGGACGAGTACCGTTCCTGCCGGAATAAGTGCATTTTCTGTTTTATTGACCAGATGCCAAAGGGAATGCGTGAAACGCTGTACTTTAAAGATGATGATTCCCGCCTGTCTTTTTTGCAGGGAAATTATGTGACGCTTACCAATATGAGCGATCACGATATTGACCGCATCATCAGGTACCATCTTGAGCCGATCAATATTTCGTTCCATACGATGAATCCGCAGCTTCGCTACAAAATGCTGAACAACCGTTTTGCAGGCGATATTTTCCCGAAGGTGCAAAGACTCGCAGATGCGGGAATCGAGATGAACGGACAGATCGTACTGTGCAAAGGTGTCAATGACGGGGCGGAGCTTGAATATTCGATCGAGAAGCTTACGCAGTATCTTCCAGTGTTAAAAAGCGTTTCGGTCGTTCCGGTAGGACTTACGAAGTTCCGCGAGGGGCTGTATCCGTTGGAGCCGTTTGAATCAGGAGACGCTGCTGCGGTCATTGACTGCATTGAGAAATGGCAGAAGAAGATCTATGCAGAGCACGGATGCCATTTTATTCATGCTTCTGACGAATGGTATCTGCTGGCGGGGCGGAAGCTTCCCGAAGAAGAGCGATATGACGGATATCTGCAATCGGAAAACGGCGTCGGAACGCTCAGACTGCTGCACGAAGAAACGCTAGAAGAGCTTGATGCGCGGCGCGACATGGCGAAAAACAGCGCTCAGCTGTCTCTGAATGGAGAAAAGAAAGAAGATGTGCGTGAAATATCGCTTGCGACAGGCAGGCTTGCGGCTCCGTACCTTGGTAAATTATATGAGGAGATCCGCAAGCTGTATCCGAACGTAAAGCTTCATATCTATGAAATTGAGAACCGGTTTTTCGGAGAAAGGATCACCGTATCCGGTCTGATCACCGGAGAGGATCTGATCGGACAGCTAAAAGGGCAGGAGCTTGGAGAAGAGCTTTTGCTTCCGGTAAATATGCTCCGAAGCGGCGAGGATGTTTTCCTTGACGATATTACAGTAGGAGAATTGGAAAATGCTTTACAAATAAGGGTTCGTATTGTAGAATCAAGCGGGTGCGATTTTGTCAGGGCAGTCACGGGCGA
>CATZPU010000247.1 GCA_958422845.1 uncultured Lachnospiraceae bacterium
GAATGGGACAGAAGAAAGCTCCTTTCTATAGAATCGTTGTAGCAGATTCCAGATCCCCGAGAGACGGAAGATGTATCGAGGAGATCGGTACTTACAACCCGAACACAAATCCGAGTGAGTTCAAGATCAACGAGGAGCTCGCTAAGAAATGGCTCGCTAACGGCGCTCAGCCGACAGAGGTTGTCAGCAAACTTTTCAAAGTAGCTGGTATCGAGAAGTAAGATAGAGGTGAGCATGATGAGAGAGTTAGTTGAAGTAATTGCAAAGTCTCTAGTCGAAAATCCGGACGAAGTAGTAGTTACTGAGAAAGAAAGTGGGAAGGCTCTTGTATTGGAGCTCAAGGTCGCAGCGTCCGATATGGGCAAAGTGATCGGCAAACAGGGCAGGATTGCAAAAGCGATCCGTTCTGTTGTAAAAGCTGCAGCATCGAAGGAAGACCGAAAGGTGATTGTAGATATTTTACAGTAAAATAACTGCCGTGGCTGGTCAGAGGATCAGTGCGGCGGTTTTTGTTTTATTCATATACAAAAAGGAGACATTATGCAGGATATTTTGCAGGTGGGAGCAGTGACATCGACGCACGGGCTGGCAGGAGAAGTCAAAGTGTTCCCGACAACGGATGATCCGAAGCGTTTTAAGAAATTGAAAAAGGTGCTCCTCGATACGGGGAAAGGTATGCGGGAGCTTGAGGTCGCACACGTAAAATTTTTTAAAAATCTTGTGATATTGAAGTTTCGCGGCTGTGATAAGATTGAAGATGTGATGGGATTTAAGGGCAGGGATCTGTATGTGACGCGTGAGAATGCCGTTAAGCTCAAAAAAAATGAGTACTTTATTGCTGATCTGATCGGTATGAAAGTCTTTTTGGAGGATGGAACGTATCTGGGAATGCTTGCAGAGGTTTTGCAGACGGGTGCGAATGATGTGTATGAGGTGCACATGGAGGACGGACGCGAGGTGCTGATCCCTGCGATACGTCAGTGTATTCTCGATGTTGATATAGAAGCGGAAAAAATGACAGTACATTTGCTGGAGGGACTGCTTTGATGAATTTTTATGTTATGACGCTGTTTCCCGAAATGATCGAGAACGGGATGAATACAAGCATTACGGGGCGTGCGATCGCGAAAGGACTTCTGTCTTTGGAGACAGTAAATATCCGCGATTTTTCGGAGACAGGAAACGGAAGGATAGACGATTACCCGTACGGCGGCGGAGCGGGAATGGTGATGCAGGCGGAGCCTGTCTGCCGCGCTTATGAGGATCTTGTTGAAAAGATCGGAGCGCGTCCGAGACTCGTCTACCTGACGCCGCAGGGAAAGGTATTTAATCAGGCGATGGCGGAGGATCTCGCGCAGGAGGAAAAGCTGATCTTTCTGTGCGGCCACTATGAAGGAATCGACGAGCGTGTGCTTGAGGAGATAGCGACGGACTTTGTGTCGATCGGAGACTACGTTCTTACGGGCGGGGAGCTTCCGGCGATGGTCATGATGGATTCTATTTCACGTATGGTTCCGGGCGTTTTGAGCAATCAGGAATCCGGTCAGTTTGAAAGTTTTCAGGGGAATCTTCTTGAATATCCGCAGTACAGCCGTCCGGCAGTATGGCGCGGCAAGGAGGTGCCGGAAGTACTTCTGTCGGGACATCACGGAAATGTGGACCGCTGGCGCAGAGATCAGTCGATCATCCGAACGCTTAGAAGTCGTCCTGAGCTGCTGCATAAGGTTGAATTTGACAAAAAGGACAGAAAATTTTTAAGAGCGCTCATTGCGGACGAGGCAGAAGAGAAGCTCAGTGGAGAATAAAAGGAATTTTTGACAAAACGTCTTGCATTTTAGAGGAAAGCATGATAAAATTATTTGCGTTGTGAGAAAGAGATGGTCCTCTGTTACAGATCGTATTAAGAACATCCGAGAATATAAGGAGGCACACAATGAACGAAATTATTAAGAACATTGAGGCTGAACAGCTTCGCGCAGACGCACCGCAGTTTAACGTAGGTGACACTGTAAAGGTTTACGGTAAGATCAAAGAGGGAAACCGTGAGAGAATTCAGGTTTTCGAGGGAATTGTTATTAAGAAGCAGGGCGGCAGCGTAAGAGCTACGTTCACAGTTCGTAAGAACTCCAACGGCGTAGGCGTTGAGAAAACATGGCCGCTTCACTCTCCGTCAGTTGAGAAGGTTGAAGTGATCAGACACGGTAAAGTAAGACGTGCAAAACTGACATACTTAAGAGGTCGTGTTGGTAAGCGTGCTAAGGTTAAAGAACTGGTGAAATAATGAGTGGATCAGGGAGAATTACATCGTGTGAATTCTCCCTGTTTGCGTTTTCATGAAGCTTGTATGCAGTATACATATGTCGGCCGGAAGGGGAGTGTGTGATGAGAAAAAGACAGACGGTCAGGCAGACGTCTGCCGCAATGGAGTTTGCGCAGCCGCCTGCAGAAGCGCCGCGCAAAAAAAAGTCTGTGATCCGAAATATTTTGCTGTGGACGTTTGAGATACTTGTTGTTATTTTGTTTGCGTACGTTGTGGTATATTTCTTTGGACAGTCGCGCACGAATGTCGGACAGTCGATGGATGTGACGTTATCCGGCGGAGATACGGTGCTGCTGAACGTCCTGTCTTATCAGCTCGGTTCTCCAAAAAGGGGCGACGTTGTCTCGTTTAAGCCGAACGGCAGCATGACGGGGCGTTCCAATATTAAGCGGGTGATCGGACTGCCGGGAGAGACGATACAGATAAAAGACGGCATGATCTACATTGACGGCGAGGTATATCTGGAGAAAAAGAGCTATCCGGCGATCACAAATCCCGGAATGGCTGCGGATGAGATCACTCTGGGAGACAAGGAATACTTTGTACTCGGAGACAACAGAAACAACAGCGAGGACAGCCGTTTTGCCGACATCGGACTGGTGAAGTCGGATCATATCGAAGGCAAAGTCTGGTTTGTATTATC
>CATZPU010000248.1 GCA_958422845.1 uncultured Lachnospiraceae bacterium
AGTGCTGTACTGGTTCTTCGGCACAGAGCTCGGCTGTTCCTTACGTGCGACAGGCTGCAACCCGAACATGTCCCGCGCACAGGGTATCAATACCTCCCGCAACACGGTGATCGGACTGATGCTCTCCAACGGACTCGTCGCATTTTCAAGCGCGCTTCTCGCGCAGTATCAGGGCTTTGCAGACGTCAATATGGGACGCGGAGCGATCGTTATCGGCCTTGCCGCCGTGATCATCGGCGAAGCCGTATTCGGCAAAGTATTCCGCAACTTCGGCTTTAAGCTGCTCGGAGTCGTGCTCGGCTCGATCCTTTATTACCTCGTGCTCCAGACCGTTATCTGGCTCGGTATCGACACAGACCTGCTCAAGCTTTTGTCAGCTCTCGTCGTAGCAGTATTCCTCGCTTTCCCGTACTGGAAAGGAAAATTTACAAAACCTGCAAAGAGGGGAGGAAATACAAATGCTTGAACTGAAAAATCTGTATAAAACATTTAATCCGGGAACGATCAACGAAAAAACAGCATTGAACGGTCTTTCCCTCAAACTGAACGATGGAGATTTCGTCACCGTCATCGGTGGAAACGGCGCAGGCAAATCGACAATGCTTAACGCCGTGGCCGGTACGTGGTTCGTCGATGAAGGACAGATACTCATCGACGGCCTTGACGTTACCAAACTGCCGGAGTACAAACGCGCCGCATATCTCGGCCGCGTATTTCAGGACCCGATGACAGGAACGGCGGCTACTATGGAGATTCAGGAAAATCTCGCGCTCGCCAAAAGACGCGGCAAAAAGCGTTTCCTGCGCGCCGGCATCTCAAAGGCTGAGAGCGCCGAATACCGAGAACTGTTAAAGGTACTCGGACTTGGGCTCGAAGACCGGCTGACTTCAAAGGTAGGGCTTCTCTCCGGCGGTCAGCGTCAGGCGCTGACACTTCTGATGGCGACGCTCCAGAAACCGAAGCTTCTGCTGCTCGATGAGCACACAGCGGCGCTTGATCCAAAGACAGCAGCCAAGGTACTTGAGATCACGGATATGATCGTCAACCGCGATCACCTGACAACGATGATGATCACCCACAACATGAAAGACGCTATTCTCCACGGCAACCGCCTGATCATGATGATGGACGGGCGTATCATTCTCGACATCGCAGGCGAGGAAAAGAAAAAACTGACCGTGCGCGATCTGCTCGATCAGTTTGAACACGCAAGCGGCGAACAGTTCACAAACGACTCCGCGCTGCTTGGATAAAGAAAAATATAGAAATACCTTCGGATGGATCATCATAAAATGAGCCGCCCGAAGGTATTTTTTACATCCATTTCCGTTTTCCAAAACTGTATGTGATCTCATTTCTTATGTACTGCGTAAACTGCCTCAAAGCAATCCAGATCAGATAGATAACCGCCGCATCGATAAAAATGTACTGCGGCTCCCATGATATGCCGGTATATCCCTTTCCCAGTATACACGAAATGAGATACGGCGAACCCAACTCTATATTTTTGTAGATCGTAATCCACGGCGTGAGGAAGCCGTATTTGTACGTATAAAGAAAATCGTTCTGAGATACAGAGATACTCGGACGGAGCACGCTGAGTACAAAGATGAACGCGCAGATCATAAGATAATGCTTTATCTGAAAGTTTGTTTTGACAAATCCTTTAATTTCATTTACTAGATTTTTCATTTTACCGACCTCCTTCTTATATCTCGTTACCGGACAGCTCTTTTGTTTTCGTTTTTTGTTTTACCCGCCGAACCGGAAAATCTTGCGAGCATAACAATTCTTCCCCTTATAATCTTATCTTATTTTATACGCAACCGATTGTCAATTATTCTTTCTACCTACTATAGTATATTTTCTATTGACTGTAGATTTCTATTCTCTTTTTTCGCTTCTTTTTATACACTTTACAGTTTGCAACTTTCCTTTCGCATAAATCGTCGTGTTGCAATTAAATATATTACATATAATAAATTCGGAGGGAGCGACTAAGCTCCCTCCTCTTACACTACTACGCGTACCGTTGGTACACAACGTATTCATACGTCAAGACAGAAGATCATTTACTTTCTTGTCAAACGTAGGATTCCGTCTTCTATTTTCTGCATCTGCTCCAAATCCATCTCGAAGTCCTTGCTATTCCTTACGTTTTTCACGTATACGGTTCCCTTTTTGAAGCTTCCCCGCGTCAGCATAAATCCGTTGTCGAATCCTTCCAACGGTGTATTTTTGTACTCCTCTTCATCAAGAGCAAGTAAATGCACCCTACATTCCAACGCTCTTACAATCTCATCTGCCTTTTTCTCCTGACCTTTTCGGAATGCCAGAAACAGTTCCTCTCCGCTGGCAATGCTCTCCAGTATCAGCACCGGCTGTCTGCCAAATTTCGCGGCTAATTCATAGAAGCCTTCATTGCTCATGACTCCCCGGTCTGCAAAGACGAAACATCCTGTCCGTGACTTTTCCGCACAATCATAAAGCACAGCCACTGCGCCGCTGTTGCGGTTCATATTCATCTTGTTGTCCGGCTTCTTCATCCAGCGCCATACAAATCCCAGAATCAGAATATCCGCCAATACCGTCAAAACCTTCCACAGCATGGAATACTCCAGAAAATTTCTGGTCCAGAATACAGCGAGAGCAGCCACAAACAGAGTAAGCACAGAATATTCTGCCACATTCTTCATCTCTTCTCTGAAATTGTGCTTTGAATTGAGAGGAGTAAATTCATAACACGGATTCAGCATCTTTGATCCGGTATCATAGGACGCCATGATGATCCATCTGCTTTTTTTCGGTTGTCCCGCAACCAAATGATTGCTCATGCTTCCTCTGGATCTTTTCTCCTGCAGCATCTGCATGGGAATCTTGCTTTCCTTTAACTGGCTGACAAGTCGATTCATAAAACGATACTTATCTCTGTTGCTTCTTCTTTTAGAAAAATGAATC
>CATZPU010000249.1 GCA_958422845.1 uncultured Lachnospiraceae bacterium
CTCCGCAGCAGTACGTGAAGTGGCATCCGGGCGGAGCGCTCGGCAAGCTGCGCGACGATGAGAAATAAAAATAACGCTTATTAACAAAAACAGGGAAGACGTATCGCACCAGTCTGATACCATCCTCCCTGTTTTTATGTACTCTTCCCGATCTTTTTGTTCTGTCTTTCCTTCGTTTATTCTGCTTCCTGCGCTTTTTGCCTGCTCCGTCATTTCTTTATCTGCATTCTTCTACTTTATATACGCTTCTGCGCGGGCGACTCCTGAAATGGCTTCCGCCCCGTTCGCCTCCGCGATATTGACCGCATGGTTGACGATTCGCAGACTGCTGTTTAATACCTCCACAAAGGTCAGCCCCTGCGCAAAGAAACACTCTTTATTTTTCATACGCTCCATGTGGTTCGTCTGCGCTTCCGATACCCTGCGGCGGATGAGACGCTCCATCTTGCGTATCTGCTGCCACGTATCCATCGTCATGCTCTTTTGCCCGAACAGACCAAGCGTCATGTCAAACAGCTCCATATCGAGCCGGAATATCTCTGAAAGCTCGGTCCTTGCCGCCTCAGAATATACAAGGCCTCCCTCGACGCATTTTTCATTCTGTTCCATGATCTTTATCGCATGATCGCCGATCTGCTCCAGATCGTTGATCACATGGAACGCACAGCCCATATACTGCGATACAGTCGCGGGAAGCGCGGCGCTGTTCACCTTCGTCAGATAATCCGTTATCTCCGATGCAAGATAATCGACTACCTCCTCATTATCACTTAATGTACTGTCCTTCGACAGATCATGCGAGAGCAGACCGTCCGCGGCACAAGTCAGATTGTCCCTGACGAGCGCAGCCATGCGGTGTACCTCTTTTCCCACCTGAAGCGCGATAACTGCCGGCGAACCTTCCATATTCGTATCGATGTATTCCAGACGAAACGCGCTCTCATGCGCACGTTTCGGAATGATCCCGTACGTCCAGCGCACGACAAGATTAACGAGCGGCAAAAGGACGAATCCCGTCACGATTTTAAACAGGATATGATATACCGAGAGCTGAAACATTCCGTTCGGTATATGCGCCTCGATCATATCTGTAAGCGGAGTCAGGATCGTCAGCGGAATGAAGATTGTCGCTCCTACTATGTTGAAAATCAGATAGATGAGCGCGGCGCGCTTGGCGTTGTTCTTTGCATTAAGCGCCGACAAAAGAGGCGGCGTAGATGATCCGACATTGATTCCACAGATGATGAATGCCGCAAAATACAAAGGCATCAGTCCCTGCATGGCAAGCGCCTGCAATACGCCTACCGCTGCCGAAGAGCTCTGGATCACAGCACATAAAACGACTCCGACTGCAAATCCGAGAAGCGGATTCTTCGCATTCATGATGAAATCCTGAAACGGCGCATAGTCCTTCAAAGGAGACATCGCCGCGCTCATCGTATGAAGCCCCTGAAACAGGATACCAAAGCCGAGGATCACCTGTCCGACGTAGCGTGAACGCTTACGCTTCGCATACAGAAGCATCGCAGCTCCAAGACAGATACACACGGGCGCGATCCCCGATACGTCCAGTGCGATCAGCACGCTCGTGATCGTCGTACCGATATTCGCTCCGAAAATAACGCCGGTCGCCTGTGCCAGATCCATGATCTCTGCATTGATAAAGCCCATGACCATAACGGTCGTCGCAGACGACGACTGGATGACAACTGTGACGAGCGCGCCGAGCAAAAATCCCATCACGCGGTTGCGCGTCAGCTTTTCCAGAAGATCCTTCATTTTCGGTCCGGCAGCCAGCTCAAGCCCTTCGCCCATATACTTCATACCGAACAAAAACAATCCCAATCCGCCTAATAACGAAATAATACTACTGATTCCCATTTGCAGTCTGTGGGACGCTGTCCGCTTGGCGTCCCTGCCCTCCTTGCATCTATTTATTTTTCACTATCCTTACAGCGCTGTCAAATATCCTGATGCTGATTCCTTTCGTATCATATCATATACGTGTAAAAAAATCAAAGATAATGTAAAAAATGTAAAATTGATGTAATTTCATGTAAAATAAAAAATTTTTCAAAAAAACTGTTGACAGATTCCGTTTTGTACTGTATAGTAATCAATGTTCGTTGGAACGAGTTCAAAACAGAAACGCAAGTCTGCGCGAGTGGCTCAGTGGTGGAGTATCGCCTTGCCAAGGCGAGGGTCGCGGGTTCGAATCCCGTCTCGCGCTCTTTTGTAAGAATCCTGAAATACGGATTCTTTTTTGCTGTCCAAATATACCAGAATGGGAGTTTGAAATTTTTTCAAAAAATTTATGAAAAATATATCGTAAATTGTGAGAATATGTGTTAAAATAGATACGATAATAATATCAAAATTAAAATATAAGGAGGATCATTCCAATGGCTTTAGTTACAACAACCGAAATGTTTAAGAAAGCTTATGACGGCGGCTACGCTATCGGTGCTTTCAACGTAAACAACATGGAGATCGTTCAGGGTATCACAGAAGCAGCCGGCGAATTACACAGCCCGGTTATTCTTCAGGTATCTAAGGGAGCACGCGCTTACGCAAACCATACTTACCTTGTAAAACTGGTAGAGGCAGCAGTTCAGGAGAATCCTGATATTCCGATCGCTCTGCATCTGGATCACGGCGCAGACTTCGAGATCTGCAAGTCCTGTATTGACGGCGGATTTACCTCCGTTATGATCGATGCTTCCAAGTATCCGTTCCAGGAGAACATCGAGATCACAAAGAAGGTTGTTGCGTATGCACATGCTCACGGCGTAGTAGTAGAGGCAGAGCTTGGAAAGCTGGCCGGAATCGAGGATGATGTAAACGTATCCGCAGAGGATTCTTCTTACACCCAGCCAGAAGAGGTTGAGGAGTTCGTAAGCAAGACAGGCGTTGACTCTCT
>CATZPU010000250.1 GCA_958422845.1 uncultured Lachnospiraceae bacterium
TTTTCCTCCTAAACCGACTATCGGCAGTCTGCAATCAAACGAACGTTGCAAAGCAGAACTTTCCCCTGCAGCGAATTGTTTTCTTTCTGCCGGTGTCAGCAGCCTTCCTTCGGGAAAACTGCGAGTCCGCTGTGCGAACTCAGATAAGTTACATTATAAATATACAAATCATATAAATCAATAGTCCAAATATAAATGTTTTCTAAATTTCCCGAAAAATCCGGAGTTTTTCATATAAGCAGCAAAATCAGAATATCTTCTTTATATCATGCGCTTCCATTCCAAAGCTGTCGGTTACATTTTTACAGGTACACATTCCATCGTACGTATTGACTGCCGAGTAAATAACCGGATTATCCTGACACGCCTTTTCCAGTCCCTTTTCCGCGATCTGTAACCCGTATTTTAAAGTTGCATTCGTAAGAGCGATCGTAGAGGTGCGCGGCACGGCTCCCGGCATATTGCCGACGCAGTAATGAATTACGCCGTCTACGGTATAGATCGGATCGTCATGATACGTCACCTTCGTTGTCTCACAGCAGCCGCCCTGATCTACCGCAACGTCGACGATCACGCTTCCCGCCTTCATTTTCTTTAAGTACTCCCGCTTCATCAGCTTCGGAGCTGCTTTTCCCGGAATCAGCACGCAGCCCACTACAAGATCAGCCTCTGCCACCGCTTTTTCGATCACCGCATCCGTACTATATAATGTCTGGATACGCGCCCCGAACAGATCGTCCAGATAAGCAAGTCTTGCAAGGTTCATATCGATCACGGTCACATCTGCGCCCATGCCGACTGCGATCTTGCACGCATTCGTACCGACGTTTCCGCCGCCTAAGATAACTACCTTTGCTTTCGGCGTACCCGGCACGCCTGAGAGCAGTACGCCGCATCCCCCGAACGTCTTTTCAAGGTATTTCGCGCCCTCCTGAATGCTGAGCCGTCCTGCGATCTGGCTCATCGGAGCAAGGAGCGGAAGGCTTCCGTCGCGCTCCATCAGCGTCTCGTATGCCACGCCTTTTACCCCCGCTCTCATCAGCGCTTCCATCTGCGGCTTATCCGCAGCCAGATGAAGATAAGTATATAAAATCAGATCCTTGTGAAAGAACCGATATTCTTCCTCAAGCGGTTCCTTTACTTTGACCATCATCTCACACGCGTCCCATACGTCCTTTGCCTCATCGAGTATCTTTGCCCCTGCCGCTTCGTACTCTTCTGTCGCAAAGCCTGAACCGACGCCGGCATCGCGCTCCACAAATACCTCATGTCCTGCCGCCATATAAGCGCGCACATTATCAGGAGTCAGTCCAACGCGAAACTCTTTGTTCTTGATTTCTTTTACACACCCGATCCTCATACTCTGTCCTCCGTTTCTGATATTTTATATTCTTTTGCAGCTTCCAACTTTCATATTCCGTCATTTGTATTACTGCTTTCAGTATAACGCATCTGCTGACAGAAACAAATTAAAATTCCCTTAAATATATTTCTTATTTTCCGACAGCCGTTTCCGCTCTCTTATTGGGCAACATGCACATCCACCTGAGGATATGGGATCGAGATCCCTTCCCTGTCAAATTCTGTCTTGATCAGCTCATTCATTCTCCACAGAACCGGAAAATACTGCTCTGTTTTTACCCAACAGCGCATCCCTATCACCACACTGCTCTCGCCAAGCTCCGCGACAAACACCTGCCGTTCCTCCTCACTGATAACGTCAGGATCGTTCTCCATCAGATTATGGATCACCTGCTTCGCTTTTTCTATACTGTCCTGATAGGAGATACCGACCTTGATCTCAAGCTTCCTTTTGTCCGCAGCCGTCACGTTCACCATCACATTATTTGCCAGACTTCCGTTCGGCACGATCACTCTCCGGTTGTCCACAGTCTGTAACGTTGTGTACAGAATCTCTATTTTCTGAACAGTTCCCTCTACGCCCTGTGTAATAATATAATCCCCGACATGGAACGGCTGAAACAACAGAAGCAGAAAACCTCCCGCAAAATTAGACAGACCACCCTGCAATGCAAGACCGATCGCCACGCCGCCGGAAGCAACGATCGCCGCCACGGACGATTCTTTCAGACCGAACTGAGTTCCGATACCGAGAATCAGGATCAGATACAGCACGATCTTTGTCATTGACGCCGCAAAGGTCACCGCGCCCGTCTGCACTCTCGCACGCTCCAACAGCTTTCGCACCATCTTTACCGCAGCAGCGATCAGCTTCTTTCCGATGATATATACGGCAATGCAGATCACTACCTTCAGCAGAAACGATGATGCCGCCGGAAGCTGTTCCTGCACCTTCTCTCCGAGCTGTGAAATAATTTTCTCCATATTTATGTTCGCCTTTCTCCTTTCCTCATACGTCAGCCTGCATACAGACAGCGCCTCATGCATGTAAACATCATATCACGTTTCTTTGCCGCCTGCCACTGCCGGAATTTATTATAACAGAAAAAAACTGCCGCAAAATACTTCCGGCGATACACCGGAATCAGTATGTTGCAGCAGCCCTGTCTTTATACATTTACAGTATTTCCAAACCTTCCGCAAAAACGATCTTATCGCCTTGCAGACAGTCGTCAAAGGAAGTGATACGCGCAATATCCGCCTCGCCCTTTACTTCCTTGTGCGGCGGTGTGTACCAGACTCCATGCAGACCGCACGCCGACGCACCGAGCGCGTCTTTTTTGAGGCTGTCTCCGATAAATACACATTCGGACGCCTCACAGCCCATCTTTTCCACGCAGACAGAAAAGAATCTTGGATCCGGTTTTTCCACCACTGTCTCTTCACTTACTGTGATCTGACTGATCTGATCCAGTATGCCAAGCCTCTCCAGTTTGCGGTACTGCGTATATGCTGTCATATCGGAACCAACGCCTACCGGCACCCGTTTGTTATGGA
>CATZPU010000251.1 GCA_958422845.1 uncultured Lachnospiraceae bacterium
GGGGCTACCTCGGCAGACTCTGCATCGACGATGTGGACGCTTGAGGCAGAGCTTGTATTACAGGGACCGGACGGAGAAAGAACGGTTCCTGTCTGCGAATTTTATACAGGTCCGGGGCAGACGGTGCGAAAGAGGTGGGAGATCTGCAAGTATTTCCTGATCAGAAAGGAGAACTTAAAGGATTGGCACGGCGTGTATCTGAAATACGGAAAAAGAAAGGCGATGGAGATCGCCACACTCGGCTGTGCCGTGCGCGTAAAGCTTTCGGACGATCAGAAGAGGATAGAGGACGTCCGTCTCGGCTACGGCGTCGCAGGTCCTACGCCGCTGCGCTGCCGTAAGGCGGAGGAGGGGCTTCGGGGAAGCCTCGTGGGAGACAGAGAGGCTATGGAGCAGTTCGTACAGACGGCGCTTGGCGAGGTGAATCCGAGAGATTCCTGGAGAGCGTCAAAGGAATTCCGGCTTCAGCTTATCGCGGAACTGGCAAGACGCGGTCTGGCAGCCGCAATAGAAAGGGCAGGGGGGAAAGTCGATGCTTAAGATAATTCATATGACTGTAAACGGAGAAGAGCGGGAGCTCGCCGTCGATGAGCGCGAATCTCTTCTTGATACGCTGCGCGGCCGTCTGGGCCTTACTTCCGTAAAAAAGGGCTGCGAGGTGGGCGAATGCGGCGCCTGCACGGTACTGGTGGACGGCGAGGCGGTAGACAGCTGCATCTATCTGGCTATGTGGGCGGACGGCAGGAGCATTATGACGGTGGAAGGGCTGAAAGGTCCGAACGGAGAGCTTTCCCCGATCCAGCGGGCGTTTGTG
Organism: uncultured Lachnospiraceae bacterium; assembly: GCA_958422845.1. Lineage (GTDB taxonomy): Bacteria > Bacillota > Clostridia > Lachnospirales > Lachnospiraceae > Choladousia. The sequence continues at coordinate 815 of CATZPU010000251.1, forward strand.
GAAGAGGCTGCCGTTCAGTGCGGTTTCTGCACTCCGGGGCTTATCATGAGCGCGGTGGAGATCGTTGGGACTGGAAAAAAATACAACAGACAGGAGCTTAGAAAGCTGATCTCAGGACATCTGTGCCGCTGCACGGGATATGAAAAGATCCTTGACGCTATGGAGCGTATCGTCGATGAAGTATACCGGACGATGCACGAAGAGAAATAGTCGCTATTGCAATTTGATGCAGATAATGGTATGATTATCAGAAAATCCGCCTGCTGATCCTGACTGTACGGATAAATGGGAACAGGCGAAAAAGGAGGCCATTATGAAAAAATCAATTGCAGCAGTAATGACACTGGCGCTTGCAGCGTCAGCAGCTTTCGTTGTATCTGCCGAGGAGGACAAGACGATCACAGTAGCAGCGTCACCGACGCCGCACGCAGAGATTCTGGAAGCAGCGGTTCCGCTTCTTGAGGAGAAGGGCTGGAAGCTGGAGATCGAGGAGTTTGACGATTATATCCTTCCGAACGAGGTCGTAGAGAGCGGCGAGATCGATGCAAACTATTTTCAGCACATCCCGTATCTTGACAGCTTCAATGAGGAGAAGGGTACGCATCTTGTGAATGCAGGCGGCATTCACTATGAGCCGTTCGGTATTTATCCGGGTACAAAGTCTGACCTGACGACTCTGGAGGAGGGCGATGAGATCGCAGTTCCGAACGATACGACGAACGAGGCGAGAGCGCTTCTGCTTCTGCAGGATAACGGTATCATCACGCTTGCTGAGGGCGCGGGCCTGACAGCGACGAAGAATGATATTGTAGAGAATCCGTACGGCGTAGAGATTCTGGAGCTTGAGGCAGCACAGGTACCGCGTGTCGTAGAAGAGGTGGCATTTGCCGTTATGAACGGAAATTATGCATTAAACGCAGGTTTCTCCGTAGCGAATGATTCCATCGCATATGAGTCTGCCGACTCTGAGGCGGCTAAGACATACGTGAATGTGATCGCTGTCAAGGAAGGCAATGAGGAAAGCGAAGGCATCGTTGCTCTCGTAGAGACACTGAAATCTCAGGAGATGCAGGATTTCATCAATGAGACGTATGACGGAGCAGTTATCCCGTTTGTAGAATCTGACGATGCAGAAGCAGCGACAGAGGCTGATACAGAAGCGACAACAGAAGCAGCAACGGAAGCTGTTTCAGAGGAAGCGACAGAGTCTGCAACAGAAGCAGAATAAACACACGTTATAAGATAAAAAATAAGAGCGGTTGCCGGATTCCCATCTTGCAACAGCTCTTATTTTGCGCTATACTCAGGAAAGCTGATGAAAAAGGTCAGGGGGATGATTATGGAACCGATTATTAAAGTCGAACATTTGAGCAAAGAATTTGGACAGAAAGGAAACGGCGTCCACGCGCTAAACGACGTCAGCCTTTCCATTGAAAAAGGAGATATTTACGGGATCATCGGTATGTCGGGCGCAGGAAAGAGTACGTTTGTGCGCTGTTTAAATCTTCTGGAGCGTCCGACCTCCGGAAATGTATACATAGACGGAAAAGACCTCGTATCGCTCTCCGAGCGGGAGCTTCGCGCGGAGCGCATGAATATCGGTATGATTTTTCAGCATTTCAATTTGCTGATGCAAAGAAACGTGATCGACAACGTCTGCTTTCCGCTCGAGATCGCAGGCGTCAAGAAAAAAGAGGCGCGCGAAAAGGCGATGGAATATCTGAAGATCGTCGGTCTTGAGGAGAAGGCAAACGCGTATCCGTCGCAGCTTTCCGGAGGTCAGAAGCAGAGAGTGGCGATCGCGCGTGTGCTTGCGTCTGATCCGAAGATACTGCTGTGCGACGAGGCGACGAGCGCGCTCGATCCGCAGACGACGAAGGCAATCTTACAGCTTCTAAAAGAGATCAACCAGAAATACGGGATCACGATCGTTGTTATCACGCATGAAATGGCAGTCGTACAGGAGATATGCAGCCATGTGGCGATCATAGATCACGGAAATCTTGCAGAGCACGGTACGGTAGAAGAGATATTCAACGCGCCGAAATCAAAGGAAGCAAAGCGACTGATCTATCAGGGCTACGAGAAGGTGGCT
>CATZPU010000252.1 GCA_958422845.1 uncultured Lachnospiraceae bacterium
CGTAAGAATCCTCCTCAATGCCCGAAAACAGCCTGCCCGTATGATCGTAACGCAGAGAATTCCATCCCATATGCGGAATCTTGAGCCCGTCCTTTGCCGGAATCCGCAGAATCTTTCCTTTGCAGATACCAAGCCCCTCAACTCCCGGCGACTCCTCGCTTGACTCAAAGAGAAGCTGCAGCCCAAGGCAGATACCGAGCAGCGGCGTACCGCTCTTCGCCACCTGACGGATCACATCCACCAGTCCGTACTGATGCAGTTTTTCCATCGCATCACCAAATGCGCCTACCCCCGGAAGAATTACCTTATCCGCACTTTGAATCACATCTTTTTCTCGTGTGATCACCGGCGTCTCGCCGAGTGATACGAGCGCCTTCTCCACACTTTTCAGATTGCCAGCGTCATAATCAATAATCGCTATCATACGTTCTCCCTCCGCCTCAATTGCATATATATACCAGTGATTGTAACACAATGGAGAGGGGTTGTCGATATTTTATCACTGTACTTTGGTGATTTGTTATTTTTAACCACAAATGCCGAAATCTCCACGCGTGAGATTCCGGCATTTATAATAGTCAAAACTTCCTATAAGTATTCCCCGCTTTAAGCTCCGTCTTTCCTTTATACTGTGCAAGCTGTGACACTGTCACAAGCTGATACCCTCTTTTTTGCAGGGCAGGGATAATCGTTTCTGCCGCCACAACAGAGGAATAATGAATGTCGTGCATCAGTATAATATCGCCGTTCTGGACGTAATTTAGCACCTCGCTTACTGTATGCTGCGGATTTCCCGTATTTGCCCAGTCTCTCGTGTCGATCGACCAGTATATAGAAGGAAGTCCGACCGCGTTTAATACTCTCTGATTCCATGCACCGTCGCCATACGGCAGACGAAATACAGTGGGACTTTTACCGGACGCCTTTTTGATACTTCCACAGGATCGCGAAACCTCCTGTCGTATCGCATAATCCGACATGACGGAGAATCTTCCATGACTGTTGGAATGACTGCCGAGTTCACAGCCAAGAGCTGCCATGCGTTTTACTGTGGAGGAATAGTTCGGCACGCTCGTCCCTACCATGAAAAAGGTAGCTTTTGCGTGATTTTTCTCCAGACAGTTAAGCAGCCTGTCTGTGTACGGTCCCGGTCCGTCATCAAAGGTCAGCGCCACCATCGGCTTTGAGGGATCTGCCTCCAGCTTCACCTCTACCGTCGGATCGTAGACTCCGTTCTTTTTAAAGAAACATCCTTTTCCGTCAATGTACCGCTCTCCGGTCACTCTCGCGCCCTTGTCATCGAGATAATACTTTCTGTCTCCGAGCGTCAGCCAGCCTTCTTTTTTCTTTCTGCCTTTTTTATTCACGTAATAATGTTTCTTATTCGTCTTTACCCAACAGTCTTTTTTCATCTGGTGCGTCTTGCGGTCGAAAAAATAACGGTGTTTCCCGATCGTAAGCCACCCCGACTGCACGGCGCCCGTCTTTTCGCCGAAGTAATACTGCGCTCTGTCCACGCTTTGCATACCACGGTACATCGCTCCGTCCGCGCCGAAGTAGTACGTTTTTCCCTTTCTGGTGAACCATCCGGTCACAAGCCCCTTTTTCTTTCTCAGAAAATAAGTACCGCCCCGATACCTCACCCAGCCGTCTATGCGCTTTCCTTTCGCGCCGAGGTAATACACTGCGCCCTGATGCGAGATCCACTGATGCTTAAGCCGCGTCCCGTCATCCGGTCTGAAACGCTGCACGCCTCCTTTTTTCACCCATGTACCGGAAACTGCCGGAGCGTTCATTACATTGATAAGCGCCGTATCCTTTGCCGTCGTCACTTTTTCCTCTGCCTGTGCCGACATTCCCAAAACACTCAGCCAGACTATGGCGCATACAAACGCCGTCAGCAGGCTGCGGATTTTTTTCATACGTATCACCTGCCCCAAGCATCACAATCTGGAATAACCAAAGCTGTTGACGATCGCATCTATCTTCTCGCCGCGTGCGCACATCGGACACTTTGACGCTTCAAAAGTCTGATAATCCCCAATATCATCTGCGCTGAAAATATGATTGATCTCTATTCCTTCTACCATGTCGCTCGCGCTGAAGATCGCAGAAACACCTGAGATCATTCCGCCGTAATACTGGATGCACTCCAATGCGCGTGCAACGGTACGTCCCGTCGTAGCGGAAGCGAGGAGGAGCAGGCAGTGCTTGCCCTCGATCATAAACTGCATGTTATCGCGGAAAATAAGCTGTCCGCCCGGATTCATCTCAGGAGTGACGATATACATCGTCTTGTGCTGATTCAGCGACATGATACCGGACGCCGTCAGCTCGTCTGCAAGATACGCACCGATGACCTCGCAGCCGTCCATACAGATGATCGTGTCAATATACGTGCTCGTCGTGTATTTACGGGCAAGTACAGAAGCGGCGGCAGCAGCCTCGCTCTTTCTTGATTTCATGATCGTCATATCCACATACGTATTGATATGGGAATGGTTCGTTACAAAATGTCCCGGTATCACACGGATAATCGCATTCGGGTTTACACTTGAGTGGATCTTCGTTGTTCTCATCTCCATAAATACACCTCCATAAATTACGAGTTGAATGATGGAATAATTATATACAATTCATCGCTCTTTTTCAAGTAATTTTCAGGAAATTTATACAAATCTTAAGTATTTACGATACTTTTCTTTGTTATTTAATTAAATAGTTCCAGCGGACTTGCTGCAATGCTCAGTCCTTTCTGTGCGATCTCTTCCGCAAGCTGCGGAAAGCTGCTGCTCACACGAATCAAAAACGCCTTATTGTTGTACATTGTTACCTTTTCAAACGGCCACCGCAGTATCTGCGGGTATTTAAATCCTGCTCCCAGTTCCAGAATACACAGCTTGCGG
>CATZPU010000253.1 GCA_958422845.1 uncultured Lachnospiraceae bacterium
TTGAAACGCCGAAGCGGTTGAAAAAGCATCGCGTCTGTCCGTTTCTGATCTCAAAATAATAGTGGATCGGGTCAGTCCCCATCTCCACCTCTGTATAATAATAATCAAAGCGCCCTTCCTGAAACTCACGCTCCATCTCTTTCTTTATCGAACCGCTGATAAAGCAGACACTGTCTGCATTGTCCTTCTGCGTGCGGATGCGTATTCTGACCGTATCCCCGGGCTTTGGCTCCATCGGAATGACATAGTTTTCTGTCTCGTCGGAAAATATCGCCGCAGTATTAAATACCGGACGCATCCAGAGCGCATATTTCATTTTCTGAAGAATTATCTTTGGCTGCTGATCCATGATGTCCTCCTGTATTTCCGGTACAAAAAATCCCCCCGTACCGGATCGCAGTTTTCTTTTTATTATATCTAAATTTCCAAATTTGTACAAGACTTATGCGTTCGTGCACATTCTGCCGAAGTCCTCCTATGACATGAAAAAAGGCAGCCGTCCGGCTGCCTTTTTCCTTGGAGAAGGTATTTCTTCTAATTGGGGTGTAGCAAAAACTATATAATGTATTGGGGGGTTTTACGATGATTATTATAGCATCAGGTTCAAATTAAGTGTGCACAAACTTCACAAAAATGACTATGTGTTTTTGGATAGATTGCACAAGCATCTGTCCTACGCTTCAAATAATGCTTCAAACTCTGCCCTTCCGATCTTCTCTTTTTCCATCAAAAGCTTTGCGCATGCGTGCAGCACGTCCATATTTTCGGAAACCATCTGTCTCGCCTTCTCATGTGCCTCGTCAATGATGCGCTTGACTTCAGCATCGATCTGAGATGCGACGCCCTCGCTGTAGGAGCGCGTATGCGCCAGATCTCGTCCGATAAAGACCTCGTCATCCTCATTATCGTAATCGATCAGACCGAGAGAATCCGACATACCGAACTTCGTCACCATCGCTCTTGCTACGCCTGTAGCCTGCTTGATGTCCTGAGACGCGCCTGTCGTCACATCACCGATCACAAGCTCCTCGGCAACACGGCCTCCAAGGCTTACGACAATATCCTGCAGCATCTTTCCTTTTGTATTAAACATCTCGTCACGCTCCGGAAGCGGCATCGTATAGCCTGCCGCCCCGCTTCCTGTCGGGATAATAGAGACGGTATGGACCGGACCGACATCCGGCAGAAGATGAAACAGGATCGCATGACCTGCTTCGTGATATGCGGTGATGCGCTTTTCTTTTTCTGAGATCACGCGGCTTTTTTTCTCCGCTCCGATCCCGACTTTGATGAAAGAACGGTTAATATCCTCCTGCTTAATATAAGCGCGCTGCTCTTTTGCCGCAAGGATCGCAGCCTCATTCATCAGATTTTCGAGATCGGCTCCCGTAAATCCTGCCGTCGTACGCGCGACTTCCCCAAGATCTACGTCCTCCGCAAGCGGCTTGCCCTTCGCATGCACCTGAAGGATCTCCTCGCGTCCTTTCACATCGGGACGTCCTACCGCTACCTGACGGTCGAATCTTCCCGGACGCAGGATAGCCGGATCGAGGATGTCCACGCGGTTTGTCGCCGCCATGACGATCACGCCCTCATTGACGCCGAAACCGTCCATCTCCACAAGCATCTGGTTGAGCGTCTGCTCTCTCTCATCGTGGCCGCCGCCCATGCCTGTTCCTCTGCGTCTTGCCACAGCGTCGATCTCGTCAATAAAAACGATGCATGGCTGATGTTTCTTCGCCTCTTCAAACAGATCGCGGACTCTTGATGCGCCGACGCCGACAAACATTTCCACAAAATCTGATCCCGAAATGCTGAAAAACGGCACGCCTGCCTCTCCCGCTACCGCTTTTGCCAGAAGCGTCTTACCTGTTCCCGGCGGTCCGACGAGGATCACTCCTTTCGGGATACGCGCGCCGACCTGCACAAACTTTGCCGGCTCTTTCAAAAATGATACGATCTCCTCAAGATCCTCTTTTTCTTCCTGAAGCCCCGCTACATCCTGAAACGTCACACGGCGCGCATCAGGACTGATCATCCGCGCGCGGCTTTTTCCGAAATTCATCATTTTCGCATTGCCGCCGCCCGCCTGCCGGTTCATCATACTGAAAAACAATATCAGCAGAAGCCCCGTCAGCAGCACCGGAAGAAGCGTCGTAAGGAACATGCTGTCCCTTGCCACATCGGTCGTATTGACCTCTACATCCTCATACTGCTCAAGCAGCTTTCCCGATACGTTGACATCCGTAACGTTGACGTATTTTATTTCCCCATTTTCCAGTGTCACACGCAGGACGCCCGTCGGAACCTCTTTGTTCTGTGTGATCACGACTGCCGCCACATCTCCCTGCTCAAGCGCCGTCTCAAGCTGACGGCTGTTCCATGTCTGACTCTCCTCCAGTCTGTCGCGGAATGTAAGGACAAGAAAGAAGATCATCACAATAGCGATCGGATACAGCAGCATGCCTCTCATATTTCTGTTCAAGTTATTATGCCTCCACTGCTTCTATTCTCTGTTGCTGCCTTATGCAGCCTGATCATGATTGTATTATTCGTCAACAAATTCAACGATTCCGATAAACGGAAGATTTCTGTACTTCTGCGCGTAGTCAAGCCCGTATCCTACTACGAATTCGTCCGGAATATTGAAGCACGTATAATCTACCTCTACCTCCGTCACACGGCGCTCCGGCTTGTCAAGAAGCGTACACAGACGCAGCGACTTCGGATTGCGCTTTGCAAGAATATCGATCAGGTAACTGAGCGTCCTGCCGGAATCGATAATATCCTCCACGATCAGAACGTCTTTTCCGTCAAGCGGTTCATCCAGATCCTTAACGATCTTCACCACACCGCTCGATTTTGTATCGTTTCCATAGCTCGTTACGGACATAAAGTCCA
>CATZPU010000254.1 GCA_958422845.1 uncultured Lachnospiraceae bacterium
TTGGATGAGAAAGATTATATTGATGGATATAACCTGGATGTGGATCAGCTTGTTCACGATGAGGCATTGTTAGTCTGGCCGGAGAGAACACTCTGTCGGGAAGACTGCAAGGGACTTTGCAGCACCTGTGGACAAAATCTGAATGATGGCTCATGTGATTGTGAACGAACAGATTTGGATCCAAGAATGGCCAAAATCCTTGATATTTTCAGTAATTTTAAGGAGGTGTGATTTATGTCTATCTGTCCAAAGAATAAAACTTCCAAAGCGAGAAGAGACAAGAGAAGAGCAAACTGGAAAATGAGCGCTCCGACACTTGTTAAGTGCAGCAAATGCGGCGAGCTGATGCTTCCGCACAGAGTCTGCAAGGCTTGCGGAACTTACAACAAAAAAGAGATCATCGCAATGGACTAATCTGCTGTGATGAAAAATCAGGCATCTTGAAAAAGATGCCTATTTTTCTGCAAATTTTACAATAGAATTTGTAAGCGCTCCAATACTTACTTGATTTTTATATTGATGTCTAGTATAGTAATAACGTAACAAATGCAGGAAGATATTTTTGCATATTGGATACGTCAGGAGGAATAAAATGGAAGAAGTAGTTCGTGTAGTTGTCGACGCCATGGGCGGAGATAATGCGCCGGAAGAGATTGTAAAGGGCGCCGTTTTGGCGGTGACACACCATGAGAATATCCATGTGATACTGACCGGATATCAGGAAGCTATTGAAAAGGAGCTTGCGAAATATACTTATCCGAAGGAACGGATCGAGATCGTCCATACGTCGATGGTGATCGAGACCGCAGAGCCGCCGGTAGCGGCGATCCGCACAAAGAAGGATTCTTCCATCGTGGTCGGACTTACGATGGTCAGACGCGGTGAGGCAGATGCTTTCGTCTCAGCCGGAAGCTCAGGAGCTGTTCTTGTAGGAGGACAGGCGATCGTCGGCAGGATCAAGGGTATCGAGCGTCCTGCTCTTGCGCCGCTTATCCCGACGAAAGACGGATTCGCGCTGCTGATCGACTGCGGGGCGAATGTAGATGCAAGATCCTCCCATCTTGTTCAGTTTGCGAGAATGGGCTCGATCTATATGGAGAACGTCATGGGAATCAAGAATCCGCGTGTCGGTATCGTCAATATCGGTGCAGAGGAGGAGAAGGGAAATGCGCTTGTAAAGGAGACGTTCCCGCTTCTTAAGGAGTGCGGCGATCTGAATTTTATCGGCAGTGTGGAGGCGAGAGATATTCCGGCAGGAGTCTGCGACGTAATCGTCTGCGAGGCTTTTGTAGGTAATGTGATCCTGAAACTGTACGAGGGCGTCGGAGCGACTTTGATCAGTAAGATCAAGGGCAGTATGATGGAGAATCTGAAAACAAAGATCGGAGCGCTGCTGATCAAACCGGCGCTGAAGAAAACGCTGAAATCCTTTGATGCATCAGAGTATGGCGGTGCGCCGCTGCTCGGTCTGAAAGGACTCGTGGTAAAGACGCACGGAAGCTCAAAGGCGAAAGAAGTCGAGAATTCGATCTACCAGTGCGTGCAGTTTAAGGCACAGCGGATCAATGAGAAGATCCTCGAATATATCCGGACGGACGGCGGGCATCAGGAAAATTAAATAATATGCAGTGATGAAGGTACAAAATAGTTGCAAAACTATAATTATAGAAAAAGAAAGGGTTTAAATTATGGAATTTGAAAAATTGCAGAGTATTATTGCGGAGGTTCTGAACGTTGCCGCAGACGAGATCACACCGGAGACAACATTTGTAGATGATCTTGGAGCGGATTCCCTCGATGTATTCCAGATCATTATGGGAATTGAGGAGGAATTTGACATCGAGATCCCGAATGAAAAGGCAGAGCAGATCGTTTCTGTAGGAGATGCGGCTGCGGCAATCAAAAACGCAATCGGATAAGATGGGTGTCTGTCGCAAAATACAGTTTGGAGTATACATAAGTCCTGTATTTTGCGGCAGTTTTTTATGATATAGGAAAGTTTTTTGTTTTAAATACGATTAGAAAAGAGGACAGCGATGGGCGACTGGAATGGAAATAATCTGGAACAGAGGATAGGGTATCATTTTCAAAATAAAAAGATGCTCAGGCAGGCTATGTGCCACAGCTCTTATGCAAATGAACATCGTCAGGAGGGGCTGCGCGACAACGAGCGTCTTGAGTTTCTCGGTGATGCCGTGCTTGAGGTAGTCAGCAGTGATTTTCTTTATCATGAATATCCTGACATGCCGGAAGGAAAGATGACGCGCCTGCGTGCGAGTATCGTGTGCGAGCCGACGCTTGCCCTTTGTGCGAGGGAGATCGGTCTGGGCAGTTTTCTGCTGCTTGGAAAGGGAGAGATCCATACGGGCGGGCGTTACCGCGACTCGATCATTTCAGATGCGATGGAGGCTCTGATTGGCGCGATCTATCTGGATGGTGGGTTTGCTAATGCAAAAGAGTTCATTTTGAAATTTGTCCTGACAGATATTGAACACAAGAAGCTCTTTTATGATAGCAAGACTATTTTACAGGAGATTGTACAGCGTGATTTTAAAGATGAAGAATTGCAGTACGTGATTACAGATGAGCAGGGACCGGATCACGCGAAGCAGTTTTCTGTAGAGGTGCGTATCGGCTCGCGCGCAGCGGGATGCGGACATGGAGGCACAAAGAAGGCGGCAGAGCAGGAGGCAGCCTACCGTGCGATCATCGGATTGAAGGGGAAAGCGTCAGGATGTATCTGAAAAGCATAGAAGTACACGGGTTTAAGTCATTTGCGAACAAAATACTGTTTGAGTTCCACAACGGGATCACTGCGATCGTCGGGCCGAACGGCAGCGGAAAAAGTAATGTTGCCGATGCGGTGCGCTGGGTGCTCGGAGAGCAGAGAGCGAAGCAGCT
>CATZPU010000255.1 GCA_958422845.1 uncultured Lachnospiraceae bacterium
AAATATGCTTTTGAAGAAAATGCTCGTATTTTCAGGAGCGGGAGAAAGGACGGAAAACCGTTTCCAGATAGGAGCGATTGGAATTGCGAAAACACTGGACGATGATGCGGCTCAATTTGAAATATTCGGAGAAAACGTTGCGCAGATGGCAGTCAGAAGAACTGCCATGTCAAAGTGAAAGACAAACAACATATTTAGGGCATAAAAAGTTTTTGAAATAACACAATGCGCGGACAAGGCAGCGGCAGTGGGGACAAGTAAATAACATGTATTGACAGAAGGAGAAAGCATGCAGAAAAAAGAAAAAATGTCAAATTACGATATACAGGCGGAGGATGCCAGAAGGCTCTTCCTAAAACACGATCAGGAGCAGATCATCAAACGCTACCGGTTATCGGCAGACGAACAAAGGATGTATCTGGAATATCTCCACACATCCTGCCGGATCAGCCGCAAAAGCGGAAGCGTGGAGATGCGTGCGAAAGGGGAAGCATGGGAGGCGTGCTGCGATTTTAATACGGTGATGACGATCTATGATCTTCTGTGCCATGCAAAAGGCGATACAGCGCCCGCACTGTCCGGCGAGTGGTGTACGGTCGGACATTTTACTGTTGTGACGAGTCCGTCTGCTGCGAAATTTACAAAAAAATATGAGGAGGCATTTTTGGATCACACGAAGGAACTTGAAGCGGCGTGCCAGAGCCTTGGCGGTGTCCTGCAAAAAAAGATGGCAGGGGCGGACGTTACGTGTCTGATACGTGTAACGCCGTATTTTCCGGTCCTCCTGCAATTTTGGGACGGGGACGATGAATTTCCACCAAAGCTGTCGCTTTTATGGGACTGTAATTCCATGGAATTTCTGCATTTCGAAACGACTTTTTATTTACAGGGAGATATTCTGGAGCGACTGAGAAGAGAAATGCAGGCAAAGCAGGATGGCACAGTTTTCTGAAACGTTCATACGTTAAAGAAAAAGGATTTTTTTATGGATTTTGCAAACCTTGTGCCTGTGATCGGCACGATCTGGAGTATTGAAAAGGGAGAAAACTGCTGCAGCCGTATCGTGGCTGTGCGCAGCGGACGGGATATTGTGACTTTTGTGGTTACGCCGGAGACGATCATGATCGACAACAGACAGCTTCGTCCCGGTATGCGGATCGCGGCATTTTATGACAGCAGCCTTCCGGCTCCGCTTATTTTTCCGCCGCAGTACCGCGCACAGCTTATTACGACGCTTAGAAAAAATGAACAGATCATGCTGAATTATTTTGACGGCAGTCTGACGGCAGAGGATCATTCGCTGCGCCTGACTCCTGACCGGATGACGGAGATCCGTACCATCAACGGACAGGATTTTAACTGTAATGTCGGCAATCATGCGCTGCTCGTATACTATACGGAGACGACGCGGAGCATTCCGCCGCAGACAACGCCGCGCAGGATCATTGTGATCTGCGGAAGCGGCTACTGATGGAAAAGGATGTCACTCGACCATTGTTTGACGGTCGTGCGGCATCCTTTTTGCTTGGAGCGGGAAAGCAGTGTAAAATTTATTGACTGATTTATTATCTTGCATTATTATGAAAGAAAACTTAGATATTTTAACGGATAATTCTGATCTATTAGGTGGAGGTGCAGCTATGTCAAAAAGCGAAAAAATCACAAGGCTATGTCAGGAAAAAGGAATCCGTATGATTGATTTTAAGATGACGGATATTGATGGCAGGTGGAGGCATATCACGATACCGGTCGGGCGTTTTAATGAGGATATCTTTACGTATGGAATCGGGTTTGACGGATCAAATTACGGTTACGCTCCTGTGGAAAAAAGCGATATGGTCTTTATTCCGGATCCCGATACGGCAGTCGTTGATCCGTTTACGGAAGTTCCGACGCTTACGATGTGCGGCGACGTCTGCATCATCGGCGCAGTCGGGGAGCCGAACCGTCCGTTTGACCAGTATCCGCGCAATGTCAGCCTGCGGGCGATGGAGTATATGAAAGAGCAGGGCATTGCGGATGAGATGCTGATCGGACCGGAATTTGAGTTTCATCTATTTGATAATGTCAGCTATACAGTAACGCCGCAGCGGACGTCCTATACGGTAGATACGAGACAGGCAGCGTGGAACAGCGGCCGCGAGAGTGCGGACAACGCCGGATTTCAGGTTCCGAAAGGAGGCGGTTACCACATCGCAGCGCCGCATGACGCGGCTTACAGTCTTCGCAGCAAAATGTGCATGATGCTTGAAGAATGGGGCGTGGCGGTAAAGTATCATCACCATGAGGTCGGCGGCTCCGGACAGATGGAGATCGAGGTCGAGCTTGGCGATATGGTCGATATGGCAGATAAGACAATGATTATAAAATACGTCATTCACAACGCAGCCGTGCAGGACGGGCGGACGGCTACCTTTATGCCGAAGCCGATCTACAAGGAAGCGGGCAACGGGATGCACGTACATATGCTTTTGAAAAAGGACGGACAGCCGGTATTTTTTGATGAAAAGGGATATTCGGGACTGAGTGAGACGGCGCACTATTTTATGGGAGGACTGCTGAGACACATAGCCTCGCTCTGTGCGTTTACGAATCCTTCGACGAACTCATTTAAGCGTCTCGTTCCGGGGTATGAAGCGCCTGTGACGATCGGTTACGCGACCTCGAACCGCAGCGCGGTCATCCGTATTCCGGCATATGCAAAATCACCGGAAACAAAACGCTTCGAGCTGCGAAATCCTGACGCGACGTCGAATCCGTACTATGCGTATGCAGCGATCCTGATGGCAGGACTTGACGGCGTAAAGAATAAGATCGATCCGCATGAGCAGGGATGGGGACCGTACGACTGCAATCTTTATGAGCTTTCTGAGGAGGAGAAAAAGAAAATAACCTC
>CATZPU010000256.1 GCA_958422845.1 uncultured Lachnospiraceae bacterium
TTAAAGAGCACGCATTTTCCTTCCATGACCGGCATACCTGCCTCCGGTCCGATGTCTCCAAGTCCGAGCACTGCCGTACCGTCCGTCACGACAGCGACCGTATTCCAACGACGCGTCAAATCATAGCTTTTGCTGACGTCTTTTTGTATCTCAAGACACGGCTGCGCAACACCCGGCGTATACGCAAGTGAAAGCGCTTCTTTATTGTCTACCGCCGCTCTCGGCGTCATTTCGATTTTTCCTCTCCATTCCTCATGAAGCCTCAAAGATTCCTTCGCATAGTCCATTGCATTTTCCTCCTCATATAGTCTTTATGTCCTCTATTTTATCGTTTTTTTCCACGCCGTCAACACCTCTTTTTCCGATTCGTATTTTTTTCTTAAAATTTTCCGATTTGCTTTACTACCGAACAGCTTTTATCTTATAATTATTGTATCATGTGACGCTTTGTTTTAAAACGGCGTCAAAAAAGGGGGCGTTTTTTTGTATATCAGAAGAATCATATCCATACTCGCATCTGCCGTCTCTATCGGCATCTGCGTTTTCATCACGTATATCAGTCGTGATGTTGACTTATCTACGATTCTGTTCAATCTGTCATTTTTAGGCGTCATGCTCATCATGATCGGCGCCGCCTACGCGATCGGGCTGCGCCGCCTGATACAGTCCGGCAGCGGTCTGCAAAGAGCGACGGAAGCTCTGAAAAATGCAGGCGGCGATCTCGACACCCTGACAGACGGCAGAAATCCTCTGTTCCAAAACGACTTTCTGGACGACTGCTACCGCCAGTACTGCCGTATGCTGTACGGAAATCCTGACGTTTCCTGCGATATCCGCAGTTTCATCAACGAAGAAGCGATCGAGGAGCATGCGCACCGCAGTCTCCTTGAGCTGATCCCCGATATTCTGACAAGCCTCGGTATTCTCGGTACGTTTGTCGGTCTCGTCATGGGACTGCGTGAATTCGATCCGTCCGGCTACGAACAGATGGCGGGCTCTATCACGCCGCTGATCAACGGTATCAAGGTAGCCTTTATTACCTCCATTTACGGCATCTCGCTTTCGCTTGCCTTTTCCTTTAATCTGCGAAGTGAGTTTGCGAATCTTTCTGCACGCACAGAAGAATTTCTGGACACATTTTATCTGCATGTTCGCCCGCCGTATGAAATGGACTCGCTCTCCCGCCTTCTCGAAGGTCAGAGATCACGGGAGGACATGACGCGCGATCTGACAACGCTTTTTGTTGAGCAGATGGGAAAAAGTTTTGAGGAAGTCATCACTCCGGCATACGACCGCATGTCTGAAGGAATCAGTCATATCGTAGACACCTTCACACAGAGTCAGGCACAGGTCATGACACAGGTCTGCGAAGCCGTTGTAGAGCAGATGCGTACGGAGCTTAAGGAGGACTTTGACGGACTGCGCGCCACGATCACCGAACTGCAAAAGGCGCAGTCCTCCTACGCTGATTTTATGGACCACTCCCTGTCGCGTATGCAGCAGACCTTTATCTCCATGAAGGATAATATGGCGCAGACAGAAAAATACTATGCGAATACGATCGACGAGCTGTCCGCCGCACAGTCCGACGCAATGCGCGTCAATCAGGAACAGATGAATACATATCAGGAGTATATCCGTTTCCTATACCAGTCTATCGAAAAATTTTCCGATGTCTGGGAAAAGAACAGCGAGGTACTGCAAGGATACTCAGACAAGATCGCCGATATGGGACCTGTCCGTTCCAATCTCCTGCTGCGCGAAAGCCTTGACAATATCTCCGCACAGCTAAAAGAAATCCAGAAGCGTCAGCTTGCTTCCGATCTCGGCGCAGAAATAAGCGCCGCCAACGATACGCAGACCGCTATGCTCTCAAAAACGCTGCGGAAATTAGACGAGCTTGCCGATATTGTAGAGACGCCGAGGCTTTTCCGCGGAATGCGGAGAAAGTGAGGAAATTCTATGTATAGAAAACGAAAGAAAGCGTACGAACGACACAATGTCTGGCGTTCGTATTCCGATATGATGGCAGGACTTCTTCTGCTGTTCGTACTCGTCATGTGTATCTCCTTTATGCAGGCTCAGAAGAATTATCAGGAAAAGCTCGCAGAAAAGGCTGCACACCAGCTTACGCAGGATCAGCTTTTGGCCGAGCTTGAAGCGCGCGAGGCTCTGCTTGCGACGCAGCAGACGGAGCTTGACGAGCAAAGCTCGCTGCTTACCAGCCAGCAAAACGATCTCGACGCACAGGCCGCCCTGCTTGAAAAGCAGCAGGCTGACCTCGAAGCGCAATCCGCCCTTGTGCTCTCACAGCAGTCGGAGCTTGAGCAGCAGCATTCTCTGATGCTCCAGCAGCAGGCTGACCTTGAAGCGCAGGAGGAACTGATGGCTGCACAGCAGAAGAAGATCGAACAGATCATCGGTATCAAAGCTGACCTGATCGCCGATCTCAAGCAGGAATTTGACCAGCAGAGCTTAAACGTCGTCATCGACGAGGCAGACGGATCGATCGCGCTCGACTCCAACGTTCTCTTTGCCTACAATGAGAACGTACTGACAGAGGAAGGAAATGCCATGCTTGGTGAAGTCCTTCCCATCTACTGCAAGGTGCTGATGTCCGAAAAGTATCAAAGCTATCTCGCAGAAGTCCGCATTGACGGCTATACGGACACGGACGGCGATTATCTCTACAACCTTCAGCTCTCGCAGGAGCGTGCGCTTGCAGTGGCGAACTACCTGTTCGCAAACGCCTCCTCCTTCCTGACCTCACAGGAGCAGGAAAATTTAAAGGCACGGCTTACTGCCAACGGACATTCCATGAGCAATCCCGTCTACCGCGAGGACGGTCAGATCGATATGGACGCCTCACGGCGCGTAG
>CATZPU010000257.1 GCA_958422845.1 uncultured Lachnospiraceae bacterium
CGATCGTCTCGCCCACGCCGATGTATTTTACCGGAATGCCAAGCTCCGAGTGGATCGCAACAGCGATTCCGCCCTTTGCCGTTCCGTCAAGCTTTGTCAGGATGATACCTGTAATATCGGCGACCTCTTTAAATTCTCTCGCCTGTGCAAGTGCATTCTGTCCCGTCGTACCGTCAAGAACAACAAGCGTCTCGCGAAACGCCTCCGGATATTCTCTGTCGATAATACGGTTGATCTTTCCAAGCTCGCTCATCAGGTTTTTCTTATTGTGCAGACGGCCTGCCGTATCGCACAGCAATACGTCCGCATGGCGCGCCTTTGCGGCTGCGATCGCATCATAAACGACAGAAGCAGGATCGGAGCCCTCCTGACCGCCGATAATATCTACTCCTGCGCGGTTCGCCCACTCGGTAAGCTGTTCGCCTGCCGCCGCACGGAATGTATCTGCCGCTGCAAGCACGACCTTCTTTCCCTGATCCTTCAATTTGCCTGCCAGTTTTCCTACGCTCGTCGTCTTGCCGACGCCGTTGACACCGATCACAAGAACAACCGACTTGCGGTTTTCAAATTCATACGCCGTCTCGCCGACATTCATTTCATTTTTGATGCTCTCGATCAAAAGACGTTTGCACTCGGCAGGCTCCTTGATATTCTGCTCCTTCACCTTTGCCTTGAGATTCGTGATAATGGAAGTCGTAGCGTTGATCCCAATATCTCCCATCACAAGGATCTCCTCAATCTCATCATAAAAATCATCATCAATACTGGAAAATCCGCTGAAGATCGCGTCGATCCCAGATACAATATTGTCCCTCGTCTTTGTAAGTCCTTCTACAAGACGCCTGAAAAAACCTTTCTTCTCTTCCATATCATCTCACTCCCTGTTATACTGTCATTCATCTAAGTCATTTTCTATCAGATTCACCGATACAAGCGCAGACACGCCCTTTTCCTGCATCGTAATACCGTACAGGCGGTCGGCAGCCGTCATCGTTCCTCTTCTATGTGTAATAATAATAAATTGTGTGTTCTTTGTCAACTTATGAAGATAACCTGCATAGCGGTCTACATTGCTCTCATCGAGAGCCGCCTCTATCTCGTCAAGCAGACAAAACGGCGAAGGCTTCAGATTCTGGATCGCAAAAAGAAGCGCGATCGCTGTCAGAGATTTTTCTCCTCCCGACATCTGCATCATGTTCTGCAGCTTCTTTCCGGGCGGCTGTGCAATGATGCGGATGCCCGCATCGAGGATATCTTCATCTTCTACAAGCTGCAGCTCGCCCTTTCCGCCTCCGAACAGCTCCTTGAACGCCTTGTCAAACTCTGTCTGAATACGCTCAAACTGCTCCTTAAACTGAATACGCATCCCGTTATCCAGCTCTTCGATAATTTTAAGCAGCGCTTCCTCCGCCTTCATCAGATCCTCATGCTGTCCGGACAGGAAGGTGTGGCGCTCTGAAAGCTCCTTATAATCCTCTATCGCATTGACGTTTACATTTCCAAGAGATTTTATCTCACCCTTTAAGGAAAGGATCGTCTTTTTGAGCGACGGTGCATCTGTAAACTCTTCCTCGCGCAGCTCCTTCGCCGCACCATACGTAAGCGCATATTCCTCCCACATATAGTTCACCTGATGCTCTCTTTGCTCATTCATCTTCTCAAGCTGCGCATTCAGACGGAAATTCTCCCGATCCAAAAGCCCCATCTGCTCGGAAAGCTCCTCGCGTGTCGCAAAAAACTTTTTGTGCAGCAGACTCTTCTCTTCTTTTTCTTTTGCAAGACTCTCAATCTCCGCCTGCAAAGAAGCTTCCGACGAAGCTGCGCTCTCCAGACTTTCCCGAATCTGCCGTATCTGCTCTTCTTTTTCGGCGACACTGTTTGCAGCCTCCTCGACATTTATCTCGTACTGACGCTTCTCCTGTACAAACTCATTCCGCTCAGAGACGATACGCGAAAGATTCTGCTTCAGGAAATCTTCCTGCTGTGTCATCGCCGAAAGCTGCATACGCACCTGCTCGGCCGACGCCATTTCCTGACGCTCCTCTTCACGCCTGTCTGCAAGCTCCTCCTGAAGCTGCAGGATAAACTGTTCCGTCTCCTTTTGCCGCCGCTCAGAATTCTCAAGCTCCTCCTGCTCACGCTTTTTACTGTCTTTGATCTCAAAAAGCTGTGAATCAAGCTCTCCTGTCTCTGACTTGAGCTTTCTGTAGCCCTGTTCTGTCAGACCGTGCTTTTCACCCAGCTCATTTAGGCGCATCTTTGCCGTATTCTGTGCAAGGTATTCGCTCTGGAGCTTATCCTTAAGCTGTACAATCTCATCGCGCAGCGCATTCCTGCGCGAACGGCTCTCATCGATGTTTCTCTGCAATTCCTTCAAAACGCTTCCGCGCTTTGCTACCTGTCCTTCCAGCTCTTCGATCTCACGGCGGCGTCCAAGCAGATTGCTTGAATTGCGGAACGCGCCTCCGCTCATCGATCCGCCCGGATTCAACAGTTCTCCATCCTTTGTCACGATGCGCAGCGACTGCCGGAACTTACGGGCAAGCGCGATCGCATGGTCGATATTGTCCACAACAACAGTTTTTCCAAGCAGGAACCCGATCAGCTCCCTGTATTTTTCATCAGCGGAAACGAGCGTACTCGCCAGACCGATGACTCCGGGTTCATGAAGCGCCTGCGGCGTGGAAAAGCTCCCCCTGCCGCTGATCGCCGACAAAGGCAGAAATGTTGCACGGCCGTACTTATTTCTCTTCAGATAGTCGATCTGACGCTTCGCTGTCTCTTCCGTATCTGTGACAATATTCTGGATACTTCCGCCAAGCGCAGTCTCCACCGCGACCTCATACGCCTTTTCTACTTTAATAATATCGGCT
>CATZPU010000258.1 GCA_958422845.1 uncultured Lachnospiraceae bacterium
GATGTGACGATTCAGGCACAGATCCTTGAACTGATGATGGATCTGAAGGATAAGCTCGGTATGGCGATCATGATGATCACGCACGACCTCGGCGTTGTTGCAAGTATGTGCGACCACATTGCAGTCATGTATGCGGGCAATATCATCGAGTACGGTCTGACGGACGATATTTTCTATAATCCGAAGCATGAATATACGAAAGGACTGCTGCGCAGCATTCCGCGTATGGACAGCAGGGAGCATGAGCGTCTCGTGCCGATCGAGGGTACTCCGGTCGATATGCTCAATCCGCCGAAGGGATGTCCGTTTGCTTCGCGCTGCGATAACTGTATGAAGATCTGTCTGCGGGAGAAGGCTCCGGTGATGCACTTTGGTGAGACGCATTATTCGACATGCTGGATGAATCAGAAGGCGGAGCTGGAAGGAGGAAATCAGCAATGAGTGACAAATTACTGAAAATAGAACATCTTTACCAGTATTTTCCGGCGGGAGGATTTGGAAAAAAGAAAAAATATGTGCAGGCGGTAGACGACGTTTCATTCTTTATCAATAGAGGCGAGACGCTGGGACTCGTAGGCGAGTCGGGCTGCGGAAAGACGACGACGGGACGTTCCATCCTGCGTCTGTATGAGCCGACAAAGGGGCGCATCACGTATGACGATACCGTTCTTTTTGACAGCGGGGACGTTGCGCTTACTGACGAGAACGGAAATGATATTCTGGAGAACGGACAGCCGAAGTTCGGTCAAAAGACGGCCGTGGACATGAAGCCGTACCGCCGGCAGATGCAGATCGTGTTTCAGGACCCTTACGCAAGCCTTGATCCGCGTATGACAGTCGGAGATATTGTCGGAGAGGCGATCGACATCCACAATCTTGCGGCAAATAAGCAGGAACGGTACGACAAGATACAGAGGCTTCTGGAGTGCGTGGGACTGAACTCGGAGCATGCAAACCGCTATCCGCACGAGTTTTCCGGCGGTCAGCGTCAGCGTGTCGGTATTGCGCGCGCGCTTGCAGTCGATCCGAAATTCATCGTCTGCGACGAGCCGATCTCCGCGCTTGACGTTTCGATTCAGGCGCAGGTCGTAAATATGTTTGAAGATCTGCAGGAGCAGATGGGACTGACGTATCTGTTTATCGCGCACGATCTTTCCGTAGTGAAGCATATTTCCAACAGGATCGGCGTAATGTATTTAGGTAAGATGGTAGAGCTTGCGGACAGCTATGAGCTGATCTTCAACAGCGTGCATCCGTACACAAAGAGCCTGATCTCTGCGATTCCGATCGCGGATCCGAAGACGGCAAGGGCAAGTAAACGTATCGTGCTGGAGGGAGACGTGCCGAGCCCATTAAATCCGCCGTCCGGCTGCCGTTTCCGTACGAGGTGTCCGTATGCCACAGAGCAGTGCGCGGCAGAGGTGCCGAAGTGGCGTGAAGTAAGCAAAGGCCATTACGCGGCGTGCCATAATCTCGAAAAAATAAATTAGTGCTAGACAATTCAGAAAATTCGTGATATACTTGGCAACAAGTAACGATTTAGTACGGTGACGTAATAACACGATGCACAGATAACGGAGTGCATGAATAGCGAAGTGCATAAGTAAAAACGGACACCGACGCACAGTTTAAAGCAGGTATGTAGCAGCCAACGCGCTGTACGCATATAATACTCTTAAATTAAAGGAGGAGAAAAATGAAAAAGAAAGTAATTAGCATGCTGCTCGCAGCAGTGATGACTGTTTCTATGGCAAGCGGAACTGTTATGATGGCAGCAGCAGAGGAAGCAGAAGGTAAGCAGCTCTCCGTTCAGGTAGGACCGAATCCGGAGACGATCGATCCGGCGCTCAACAGTGCGGTAGACGGCGGAAACATGATCCTTCATCTGTTTGAGGGACTCCTGACTCTTGATCAGGACGGACAGCTTGCACCGGGACAGGCAGAGTCATGGGAGACATCTGAGGACGGTCTTACATGGACATTCAAGCTCCGCGAAGGACTGAAATGGTCTGACGGTTCTGACCTTACTGCAAATGATTTCGTATATAGCTGGAGACGTGTATGTGATCCGAATACGGCAGCTCCGTACGCTGAGACAGTTCTCGGTATGGTAGAGGGATACGATGCGGCGATCGAGGGCGATCTTGAGGCTCTTGGCGTTACGGCAGTCGATGATCTGACACTGGAAGTAAAGCTCGCTAATCCGTGTACGTATTTCGGTGACCTTGCAGCATTCGCGACACTCAGTCCGGTACAGCAGGCTACAGTAGATGCAAACGGAGACGCATGGGCAGTAGATCCGTCCACATATATCTCCAATGGTCCGTTCATGATCACAGAGTGGGTTCCGGATTCCTACATCATCACAGAGAAGAACCCGAACTACTGGAACGCAGACGCAATTAAGCTCGGCAGCATCAAGTGGAATCTGATCGAGGATGCAAACGCTTCCTATAGCGCATACCAGAACGGCGAAGTTCAGTTTATCAAAGACGTTCCGACAGAAGAGATTCCGAGTCTTGAAGGCAACGAGGAATTCCACGTAGAGCCGATCATCGGTACGTACTACATCTCTTTCAACGATCAGGTAGAGCCGTTTACAGATGTAAACGTTCGTAAAGCTCTGAATCTTGCGATCGACAGAGAGTACGTGGCAAACACACTGATGCAGGGTACATATTCACCGGCACAGAGCTTCATCGGAGCAGGCTGGAAGGATATGGACGGAAAAGACTTCGTAGAGAACGGTCCGGAGGGCGGCTACCTTCCGCTGAACGCTGATATCGAGGGCGCGCTTGCAGCTCTTGAAGAAGCAGGTTATCCGAATGGCGAGGGACTTCCGACGCTGACATATTCTAC
>CATZPU010000259.1 GCA_958422845.1 uncultured Lachnospiraceae bacterium
TGATGGTATCTCAGGGTACACCGGAAGTACTCGGAAAAATGCTCGTTGATATGGGTGTTGACGGACTGACAAAGCGCGGCAAAGATCCGGCTGCTGATCCGATCAAATACTGCTGGCATTATTCACAGGCAACAGTTACAGACCAGAACTCCTGGCAGGTAGCAGGCGAGGCTTACATCAAAGAGAATTATCCGAACTGGGAAAATGTTGCACCGGACAACTACTACAGTGAGCAGGATTCTGAGAAAGCTGTAAACGTAGGTGCAGCTGTTCTTGACAACCACGCTGACATTGACCTGATTCTCTGCAACGATTCCACAGCTCTTCCGGGACAGCTTCAGGCTGCTCAGAACAAGGGACTGACAAAAGATGATATTACGATCACAGGTTTTGCTTCCCCGAACTCCATCAAAGAGTTCTGCAAAGCAGGCGTACTCTATGAGTGGGGCCTTTGGGACTGCAAGATTCAGGGCGCTATGGGCTGCTACGTAGCTGCATATCTGGCAGCAGGCAATGAAGTAAAGGTCGGCGACACGATCTCTATTCCGGAGATCGGCGATGTAACAGTAGAGCCGAACGACAGTATTGCAGAAGGCGCAGCTACAGGCGATGTGAACAACGGTGTTGTTCTCCTTCCGGAGCGTGCTGTATTTGACGAGACAAATATGGACGATTACAACTTCTAAAAAATTTCTGGTACAGTTCTGCAAAGAACATAGCGGGAGAATTATGAGGCGCGGGAATGCCGCAATAGTTTCATGTGAATACTGTTGCGGCAGTTTCCCGTATTAGAGGAAAGCTAAACTGTTAAGGGAATCAAAAAATAGTAAAGAGAGGAAATAATATGGCAGATAAAGACGGACTGAAAGTAGCAAAAGATTATCATGTAGAAGTTCCTTTTGGAAATACAGAAGGATTCTATGTAAAAGGAGCAAACAATCTCGACTGGGGTATGCAGAAACATCTTTCTAATATTTTTAACCCGAAGAGCGGAAATTCTGTAATGTTCGCATTCGATCACGGATACTTTATGGGTTCTACGGCAGGGCTTGAGAGACTTGACCTCCTGCTTCCGAAACTTGCTCCGTACGTGGATGTATTTATGGGTACGAGAGGCGCGATCCGCACCTGCGTTCCGCCTCAGATCACAAAGGGTATCGCGCTTCGTGTAAGATCAGGTTCTTCCATGCTCAATGACGATCTGTCTCACGAGGTAGTGGCAGTCGACATCGAGGATGCGATCCGTATGAATGCGGACTGTATGGCAGTACAGACGTTTATCGGTGCAGACGGACAGCTCTCAAGCATCGATAATCTTTCCAGGACGATCAACGCAGGCATGCGCTACAGCATTCCGACACTCGGCGTTGTTGCAGTAGGAAAGGATATGGAGCGTACAGACCGTTTCTTTAAACTGGCAACACGTATCGTAGCTGAGATGGGTGTACAGCTTGTAAAAACGTACAACTGCGATAATTTTGAAGAAGTAGTAGCAGCCTGCCCTGTACCGATCGTCGTAGCAGGCGGAAAGAAGCTGGCAGAGAAAGATGCACTGACACTGGCATACACAGTGATCTCCAAGGGAGCAAGGGGCGTTGATATGGGACGCAACATCTTCCAGAGCGAGCATCCGGTAGAGATGGCGCAGGCAGTGGCAAAGGTAGTACATGAAGGCTTTACAGATGTACAGGCGTATGAGTTCTATCAGGATATGATCCACTGATACTGGGAAAAATTGTAGGAGTGTGCTTCGTGAGGGCTTCGTACATGGAGGGGCTGCGCGGAGCACACTTTTACTCAAGGGGAATAAAAATGGTTCGGGAAGTTTTACAAATGGTGCTGCCGGTGCTTGTGATGATCGCCATCGGCTGCCTGTGCAACAAAAAACAGATATTTAATACGGAAGGACTGCAGGGAATCAAGGCTGTGATAGGCAACGTTATGCTTCCGGTGACACTGTTCTACGCTTTCTTGACGGCGCAGTACAGCGTTCGTGTGCTCGTTGTATTCCTCGTCGTGTTCGCAGGCTTCGGCGCTGCGATCGCTGTAGGTTTTCTTCTGCGCCGTTTTGTAAAGCCGTACGGCAGATTTCTGCCGTTTTTGCTGGCGAGCGCAGAGGGCGGTATGCTCGGCTATGCGCTCTACGGACTGTTAGTCGGAAATCAGTCCGGCTTTGCGACTGTTGACCTTGGTCAGACAGTCTTTGCGTATACCGTCTGGCTTGGGCTTCTGACATCGGCAGACGGCGGAAAGGTCAGTCCGTCCTCGCTTCTTAAAAATATGTTTTCCAATAAGTGCTTCCTTGGAATGGCTCTTGGAATCGTACTTGGAGCGACGGGAGTGGGTGGTCTTATCCTCACATCGGGGGCCGGAGGGATATTCGAGGCAGTAGTCCAGATGATAAAGAATCCGGTCAGCGCGCTCGTTTTGCTTCTTGTAGGGTATGAGCTGAACCTGAAAGCAGAGCTTCTTTCTCCTGTGCTGAAAACGATCTTCTTCCGGCTTGTGATCATGGGAAGTCTGCTTCTGATCAGCAATCTCATTATCTTTCATATCTTCCCGTTTGACAGGGAGCTTGAGATCGCGCTGATGGTGCTGTACGCGCTTCCTGCACCCTTTATCATTCCGATCTTTTCCGATGTCGGAGAAGACGGAGAGTACGTGGCGACGACGCTGTCGCTCAATACGCTCGTGACGGTGCTGCTGTACTGTGCGATCGCGGTGTACAGTCTGGGGTAAAAAACGGAAAACAAAGATTGCCGAATCCGCAGTTTTTTGTTGACGGGAGCATCATCATATGCTATATTGAACAGGTATGAAATTCAGCCGCCAC
>CATZPU010000260.1 GCA_958422845.1 uncultured Lachnospiraceae bacterium
AGCAGTATTGACAGGTATCGGAGCAGGCGTCGGTATTGGTATCGCAACAGGAAAGGCAACGGATGCAGTTGCAAGACAGCCGGAAGCAGACGGAAAGATCAGCAAGCTGCTTCTGATCGGCTGCGCTATGGCAGAGGGTACTGCGATCTTTGGCTTTGTAGTAGCGCTTTTGATCATTCTGTTTCTGGGATAATGCAGAACGGCAGGCAGACGGTTATTACAGAACGGAGCCGGAGCTTCAACCGAAGCGGGCAGCAAAGGTATTGAAATGTACCTATGATTATCAATAGGAAAGGCAGGAAAAAACAGTGCTTCGATTAGACTGGAATATTCTTTTTAATATCATCAACCTGCTGATTTTGTATCTGCTGATGAAGCGTTTTTTATTTAAGCCGGTCAATGAGATACTGGCAAAACGGCAGGCAGAGGCAGACGGCAGATTTGCACAGGCAGATGCGAAAGAAGCGCAGGCGAAAGAAAGCTGCGAAAAATATGAAGCGCTGCTCCATGACGCAAAAAGCGAAAAGGAGCGGATCGTTGCCGAGGCGCATGCGCAGGCAGGAAAAGAGTACGGCCGTATCGTGGAGGAGGCGAAGCATACTGCTCTTGGCATTATAGAAGATGCGAGAGAGGATGCAGAGAAAGAAAGGGATGCCGTAATGCAGCAGGCAGATTCTCAGATTCGGGAGATGGTGCTCACAGCGGCGGCAAAGATGGCCGGAGGGGCAGACGGAAGTGAAAATGACAAAAGACTGTACGATGCGTTTCTGGCAGCGCAGGAAAAAGATGCGCATGAGACAAAGTGAAATGGAGTGTAGGATATGTTGCAGGCAGTAGAAAAATATGCGCAGATGATGCGCCGGCTTGAGATCCCGCAGGATGTTTGGCAGCAGACCGCCGATATTTTTGAGGCAGTACCGCAGGTCCTTAAGGAGCTGTCAGATCCGACTGTTGATCTTGGGAAGAGACATCGCGTGATCGACAAGGTATTTCCGTCAGAGATACGGGATTTTCTGAAGCTTCTGTGTGATAATGATATAATTTCCATGTTTTCGGATATCTGCGAAGCGTACCGTGCGCAGATCCCACAGAAAAAAGAAAAGGTACGTGCGGTACTCCGGTACGTGACAGAGCCGGAGGAAGGGCAGCTTGAGGGGATCAGGAGATTCATCAGAGAAAAGTACGGGCTGCAGGAGCTTGAATTTTCGATGGTAAAGGATCGTTCTCTGGGCGGCGGTTTCGTGCTCACGGTCGGAGGCGAGGAGTTTGACTGGTCGAGAAAAGGCAGGATCAGTCAGATGAAAGAAAAACTGGAGAAAAACTCTGGGACGCAGCCGTGCAGTCTCGACGGGATCATTTCTATTTTGAAAAGTGAGATAGAGGATTTTGATCTGGAAGCAAAAGAAAAGGAAGTCGGCGTTGTGAACTGGGTAGGCGACGGGATCGCAAATATCGACGGGATCGACCATGCGATGTACGGTGAGATCGTCGTGTTTGATAATGGATTAAAAGGAATGGTGCAGGACATCCGCCGTGACGAGGTAGCGTGCATTTTGTTCGGACGCGACACAGGCATCAGAGAGGGTACGAGAGTCATGCGGACCGGAAAGAAAGCGGGGATCCCTGTCGGAGCAGATTTCCTTGGAAGAGTCATCGATCCGCTCGGAGCACCGATCGACGGAGGAGCGCCCATTCGGGCCGATTCGTATCTGCCGATGGAGGAAGAAGCACCGGGGATCGTGGAGAGAAAATCCGTAAGTGTACCGCTTGAGACAGGCATACTTGCGATAGACTCTATGTTTCCAATCGGCAGAGGGCAGAGGGAACTGATCATTGGCGACCGTCAGACCGGAAAGACGTCGATCGCGATGGATACGATCCTGAACCAGAAGGGCAAAGATGTGATCTGCATTTATACGGCGATCGGACAGAAAGCTTCAACGGTTGCAAAGCTCGTAAATACGCTGAAAAAATACGAAGCGCTCGATTATACGATCGTAGTTGCGGCTACGGCGTCCGATCCGGCACCGCTGCAATATGCGGCTCCGTATTCTGCGACTGCGCTTGCAGAGTATTTTATGCGCAGGGGCAAAGATGTGCTGATCGTCTATGACGATCTGTCAAAGCATGCGGTCGCATACCGTGCGCTTTCCCTTTTGCTGGAACGCTCTCCGGGACGAGAAGCGTATCCGGGCGACGTATTTTATCTGCATTCCAGACTGCTCGAACGTTCCAGCCGTTTAAGTGATGAGGCGGGCGGCGGTTCGATCACGGCGCTTCCGATCATCGAAACACAGGCAGGCGATGTTTCCGCCTATATTCCGACGAATGTGATCTCAATTACAGACGGTCAGATATTTCTGGAAAGCGATCTCTTTTTCTCCGGTATGCGTCCGGCAGTCAATGTCGGTCTTTCCGTATCGCGTGTCGGCGGCGCAGCCCAGACAAAGGCGATGAAAAAGGCGGCGGGAAGCATCAGGATCGATCTTGCGCAGTATCGAGAGATGGAAGTATTCACGCAGTTTAGTTCTGATCTGGATGCGTCTACAAAAGAGATGCTCCGGTACGGAAGAGGGCTGATGGAGCTTCTCAAGCAGCCGCTTTGCGAACCACTTACGATGGAGGAGCAGGTCATTACGCTGTGCGCTGTGACGCAGAGGCTGCTTTTGCCGATACCGTTAGAACAGATAAAGAGATTCCAGAAAGAGATGCTTTTCTGGTTCCATACGGCGCATCCGGAGATCATAGAAGAGCTGGCGGCAGGAAAAGAGCTTGGAGACGAACTGAAAAACAGGATTCTTGAGGCGGTAAAATGCTTTCGGGAAGCATG
>CATZPU010000261.1 GCA_958422845.1 uncultured Lachnospiraceae bacterium
GCAGGGCGGTCCGGGCGGTTTCGGCGGTTTTGACGGCTTCAATTTCAGCGGAGATATGGGCGATATTTTCGGTGACATTTTCGGCGATCTCTTCGGAGGCGGCAGACGCCGCGGAGGCGCTTCACGCGGTCCGATGCAGGGCGCAAACCTGCGCACGAGCGTAAGAATCACATTCGAGGAGGCGATCTCCGGCTGTGAGAAGGAGATCGAGCTGACGCTCAAAGATGAGTGTACGAAATGTCACGGTACGGGCGCGAAGCCGGGAACCTCACCGGAGACATGTCCGAAATGCGGCGGCAAGGGACAGGTGGTATTCACACAGCAGTCGCTTTTCGGTACGGTACAGAATGTGCAGACATGTCCTGAGTGCCACGGCACGGGCAAGATCGTCAAGGAGAAATGTCCGGACTGTTACGGTACGGGATATACGTCAAGCAAGAAAAAGATCAAAGTTACGATTCCGGCAGGTATCGACAACGGACAGAGCATCCGCATCCGTGAAAAGGGTGAGCCGGGTACGAACGGCGGTCCGAGAGGCGATCTTCTCGTAGAGGTGATCGTCGGCAGACATCCGATCTTCCAGCGTCAGGATATGAATATCTATTCGACCGTGCCGATGTCATTTGCACAGGCTGCACTCGGCGGAGATATCCGTATCAGCACGGTGGACGGAGACATCGTTTACACGGTGAAGCCGGGAACACAGACAGACACAAAAGTGCGTTTCAAGGGCAAGGGAGTGCCGTCGCTTCGCAACAAGAGCGTAAGGGGCGATCATTACGTCACACTTGTTATTGAAGTGCCGACAAAGCTTTCCGAGTCTGCAAAGCAGGCGCTGCGCGAATTTGACAGGGAGAGCGGCAACAGCTTAAATCAGGCTGCCGACGGCGCAGAGAAGAAAGAAAAGCCGAAAAAGAAAGGCTTCATGGATAAGCTAAAAGAGACATTTGAAGACTGATAACATGCAGGGCTGCAGCCGGTAGGCGGCAGTCCTTGTTGGATTTAAACGAGGAAAGGAGCGTACATATTTTATGAGATGGAATAAGTTTACTTTAAAGACAAGAACAGAGGTGGAGGATATCGTGATCTCTTCTCTGGCGGATGCAGGTGTGGAGGGAGTTGAGATCGAGGATAAGGTGCCTCTTTCTGAGTCGGACAAGCAGCAGATGTTTGTGGATATTCTGCCGGACGGACCGGAGGATGACGGGATAGCGTATCTGAACTTTTATCTGGAGGAGGATGCAGACAAGGAAGCGATTCTTGCCAGAGTGAGGGAGGAGCTTGACGAGCTGCGTAATTTCCTCGATATCGGTGAGGCAACGATCACGGAGAGCCAGACGGAGGATAAGGACTGGATCAACAACTGGAAACAGTATTTCCATCAGTTCTATGTGGATGATATTCTGATCATTCCGTCATGGGAAGAAGTAAAGGAAGAGGATAAGGACAAGATGATCATTCATATCGATCCGGGTACGGCTTTCGGTACGGGTATGCACGAGACGACGCAGCTTTGTATGCGTCAGCTCAAGAAGTTTGTGACAGAGGAGACGCAGATTCTCGACGTAGGTACGGGCAGCGGTATTCTCTCGATCGCGGCGCTTAAGCTCGGAGCAAAGCATGCAGTCGGGACAGACCTTGATCCGTGTGCGATCACGGCAACAAAGGAGAATCTGGAGGCAAATGATATACCTGAGGGATCAATGGATGTCATGATCGGAAATATCATCGACGACAAGTCTGTACAGGATGCGGTCGGATATGAGAAGTACGATATTGTCGTGGCAAATATCCTTGCGGACGTGCTGATTCCGCTGACTCCGGTGATTCTTCATCAGATGAAGAGCGGCGGTATCTATATTACATCGGGAATCATTGATGAGAAAGAAAATGACGTGGTAGAAGCGGTGAAGGCGGCAGGGCTTGAGATCGTTGAGGTGACGCATCAGAACGACTGGGTATCCGTAACTGCGAGAAAGAAATAAAAAGAAAACTTTCATCTGAAAATGTACGGCGGGAGGTTGGAAGAATGTACCATTTTTTTGTGGAGCCGGAACAGATCGGGGCGCATGAGATACAGATTACCGGAAGTGATGTGAATCATATCCGCAATGTGCTGCGCATGGCTGTAGGAGAGCAGATCAGCATCAGCAGCGGCGAGAATGCGACACAGTACCGGTGCGAGATCAGCGAGCTTACGCAGCAGTATGTGACGGCGAAGATCATGTGGTCGCAGGAGGCAGATACAGAGCTTTCTGCAAAAATTTATCTCTTTCAGGGATTGCCGAAAAATGATAAAATGGAACTGATCATACAGAAGGCAGTGGAGCTTGGCGTATATGAGATCGTTCCGATGGCGACGAAGCGCGCCGTTGTGAAGCTTGATAAGAAAAAGGAAGAATCGAAGCGCAAACGGTGGAACGCGATCTCGGAAAGCGCTGCCAAGCAGTCGAAACGCATGATCGTGCCGGAGATCAAAGAGGTCATGACGTTTGCACAGGCTGTATCGTATGCGCAGGAGGTATGCCCAAAGCGCATTATTCCGTATGAGATGGCAGAGGGCATAGGAGAGACGAAGCACATTTTCTCCGAAATCGGCGAAAGAGACTGCGTGGCAGTTTTTATCGGTCCTGAGGGGGGCTTTGATGAAAAGGAAATCGAGCTAGCGCAGGAAGCGGGAATCGTGCCTGTCACGCTTGGCAGGAGGATATTGCGGACGGAGACGGCGGGAATGACGGTGCTGTCTATTCTGATGTTCTATCTGGAGAAATAAGAAAAGATAAAGGAGAGGGATACGGCGGTGTTAAAGAAGGTAAAATTGACAAAGA
>CATZPU010000262.1 GCA_958422845.1 uncultured Lachnospiraceae bacterium
TGCAGAATGGCTTGCCGAACCGCTTTGCGTTTATCTATATCGCGCTGCTGCTTGTGATGGCGTATGATGCGGCAGGACATTTGAAAAGCTTCCATATCGGAAAACTGCTTGGCGTGTTTGCAGTATCGGGCGCGTTTGTCGCATACTGTGCCCTGCGTCCGGAAAGAGAGTATGATACGGTTATTTATCTGATCTCAGGAGGACTTTTGCTGCTTTATCTCGGACTTCTGCTTCTCGGACGGTATGCAGACCGCGTGCGTCCGGCTGTATTTGCGGGCATATTAAGCGCGGTATTTCTGATCGAGCTCTGTGCGAATGCTGCATATGGAATCAACTGCAACGGAGGCGTGACGAGAAGCATTTATATTGCGGATCAGAAATCGTATCAGGCTCTGATGGATGCGCAGAATGAGCCGGAAGATGCATTTTTCAGAAGCGAGGTCGACCGCCAGCGGATGCGTAATGTAACGATGTACGCAGGCGGAAATGCGATGGTAATGTTTAATTCTACGATGCACGGCTCGGTGATCGATTTTTGTGACAGAGTCGGTATCGAGGCGCGGACGAACAAGAACGGCTATTTCGGCGTGACAAAGCTGATGAATGATGTGCTCGGTATCCGTTACGTTGCTTCACCGTCAAAAACGGCGGATACCTTCTATCAGTTTGAGCGCGTGGGCGAGGACGGCGAGCTTGCCCTCTACAAAAATGATTCCGCATTGTCACTCGGTTTTATGGTCAATGATGCGATTATCGACTGGGATATTCAGGCGAGCGAACCGCTTCAGGTACAGAACAGCTTTGTGCAGCTTGCGACAGGGCTTGATCCGATCTACGTACTCGACCGGAATATCGAGATGGAGGACGGAGAGAATTACGGGATCAAGATACCGGAGGATAAGCAGGTCTATCTGTGCGTCGATACAAGGGTTGCGAAGATCGACTTAAAGACGCCGGAATATGCGCGGGTCTATGAGGATTATACGGATCATTTATATGTGATAAACGGCACACAGTATAGCGACATGGCAGACTTTACCGTGGATCTTAAGGATACCCAGACAACGGTGCAGGCGCATGTCTATACGTGCGCGAATGACGCGTACGAAAAGGTGATCGACAAGCTCTCGGAAAGCCAGCTTACAGACGTAGCCGTCGATGGCAACCGCGTAAGCGCATTGCTTGATGCAAAGCGGGACGGGACGCTGATGCTCACAATCCCGTATGACGAGGGATGGAACATCAAAGTAGATGGAAAAGAAACGGAGTATTTTCGCATCGGAGAGGCTCTTATGGGGCTTAAAGTCGGCGCAGGAGAGCATACAATAGAAATGAAATTTACTCCGCCGGGATTTCGGATGGGGGCGCTTTTAAGCGCAGTATTTATCCTGCTGTTTATCCTCTCAGGCATATGGGAGAAACGCCATCCGCTCTGGTTTGCGCAAAAAGAAAATAGTGAAATCATTTTGACAGAGAAAGGAAGTAGAGATGCAGAAAATAATTGAACTGCTGAAAAACGCAGCGGGAGCATCATGTGTAATGGAACAGGAAAGTATGAAAAAGCATACGACCTTCCGCATCGGAGGACCGGCAGATGTATTCGTTGTGCCGGACACGGTCGGGAAAGCGGCGGAGGTGGTACGCATCTGTAAAGAGCAGGGAGTACCGTATTATATTCTCGGAAACGGCAGCAATCTTCTTGTATCGGATAAAGGCTACCGCGGCGTTGTCGTGCAGATATACAAAAACCTGAGCGCGATAGAGGTAGAAGGGGATGTGGTGTGCGCGCAGGCAGGCGCGATGCTTGCTGCGATCGCAAAGCGTGCGCTCGCGTCATCTCTTACAGGGCTGGAATTCGCTTCCGGTATTCCGGGAACGCTCGGAGGGGCGTGTGTGATGAACGCCGGAGCGTACGGCGGAGAAATGAAGGACGTTCTCGCAGAGGTGACGGTGCTCGATGAAAATGGAAATGTCCGTGTGGTTCCGGCAGAAGAGCTGGAGCTTGGATACCGCAGCAGCGCGCTTTCCAAAAACGGCTGGACTGCGCTCAGTGCCAGAATGCAGCTTGCACGCGGTGATTACGAGGTGATCCATGCGCGGATGGAGGAGCTCAAAGAAAAGCGGACGACGAAGCAGCCGCTCGATATGCCGAGCGCAGGAAGTACGTTCAAGCGTCCCGAAGGCTATTTCGCAGGAAAGCTTATTATGGACGCAGGACTTCGCGGTTTTTCTGTGGGCGGCGCGCAGGTATCAGAAAAACACTGCGGTTTTGTCGTTAATGCGGGAGACGCTACGGCGGCGGATGTGCGCGGACTGATCGCAGAGGTGGTAAGACGCGTAAAAGAAAATTCGGGAGTGACGCTTGAGCCGGAAGTAAAAATGCTCGGAGAATTTGACGTATAGAAGAAGGTGCGAACGAAAACTGTTTCGTACCGTTACATATAAGGAATCTGCCTAAGGCAGGGAAGAGACGGAAGATAAGAGAAAAGGCAGGTAAAGAGGATGAGATTTGTCATTGTCACAGGAATGTCCGGAGCGGGAAAGAGTACGGCGCTGAAAATATTGGAGGATGCAGGATATTTCTGCGCGGACAATATTCCGCTGCCGCTTGTAGAAAAGTTTGCGGAGCTTTCAGGCGTACAGGAGGATGAGTATACGAACAGCTACAGCAAGGTAGCGCTCGGCGTGGATATCCGTGCGGGAGCCGAGATCAGAAAGATAAAGACGGTACTGGAGCAGTTGGCAGAAAAGGGGATCTCTTACGAGATCTTATATCTGGAAGCGAGCGATCCGGTGCTGCTGAAGCGATACAAGG
>CATZPU010000263.1 GCA_958422845.1 uncultured Lachnospiraceae bacterium
AAGTTTTGCAGTAAAAACGACTGCTCATATCCATAGACTCTTTGAGAAGTTTGGCTTTGATAAGGTATGAAAACGCATCTTCTGGACATACTTTTTCTGAAAGGCAGACAAGATGAAATTGGTAGAAACTGCTGAAATAGTTAAGCCAAAGGAGGAAGACTATGGAGGACGATACGATCAAGTTGCTGCGCGAGTGCAATGCAGGCATCAAAATGGGAATTTCATCACTCGACGATGTGATGGAGCATGTGTGGGACGGGAAAATGCGGGAGCTGCTCCACCGCAGCAGACAGACGCATGAGTGCCTTGGAGATACGGCGCATGAATATCTCACCAGATACCGCGACGACGGCAAGGAGCCTGCCGCGATGGCAAAGGTGATGTCGTGGGTAAAGACGAATGTGAAGCTTGCAGGAGAGGATTCGGACCGCACCGCAGCCGATCTGCTCACAGACGGCTGCAATATGGGGATCAAGTCGCTGTACCGTTATCTGCATCAGTATCCGGTGGCGGAAAAGGATGCGCAGAAGCTTGCGGGAGATATTATCGAGGCAGAAGAAGCTCTCGTGAAAGATCTGAGAAAGTACCTATAGGAATAGAGGTGAGGATTAGCTGCGGCGTAGTCAGGGGACGAGACTGAAAGCGCAAAAAATGTAACAGTTCAGCTCTATGCCCAAAAAGATACAAATACTGTTGCAAAAAAATAATGCGGACGTGCAAAAACACTTGCATATTCAGAAAAATGGATTAAAATGAAAATGTCGCAGGATGCGGGGAAATTATTTTCTCTCACATTTTGCGGCATTTTTAAGGGAAAAGAGGAGAGTTGTTATGACAAAAAGTATGACGGAGGGGAATCCATTAAAGCTTCTGATCCAGTTTGCATTTCCGCTGCTGCTTGGAAATCTGTTTCAGCAGACGTACAATACGATGGACGCGGCGATCGTCGGGCGTTTTCTGGGAACGGATGCTCTGGCGAGCGTCGGAGCGTCAAGCAGTGTACAGTTTTTAATACTGGGATTCTGTATCGGTACGTGCTGCGGTTTTGCGATTCCGGTCGCCCAGAGGTTTGGGGCGCAGGATTATCAGGCAATGAAAAGCTATGTATATCACGCTGCTGTGCTCTCGGCAGTCATTGCGGTGGCATTGACGGTCGCATGCGCTGTGTTATGTCCGCAGATCTTACATATGATGTCGACGCCGGAGGAAATCTACGAAGGGGCGTACATCTATCTGCTGATCATTTTTCTGGGGATTCCGTTCAATATATTATATAACCTGCTGGCAGGGCTTTTGCGCTCAGTCGGGGACAGCCGGACGCCGTTTTTATTTCTGGCGCTTTCTACCGTGCTGAATATTTTCCTTGATCTGTTCTGTATTGTTGTGCTGAAGTGGGGCGTGGCAGGAGCTGCGATCGCGACGGTCATGTCTCAGGCGATGAGCGGTATTTTGTGCCTGATCTATATCGTAAAAAAATGCCCGATCCTGCATTTTGAGCGTGAACATCGGAAAATACAGCGTTCGTATTCGCAGAGACTTCTTATTATGGGGCTTCCTATGGGACTGCAGTTTTCTATTACAGCGATCGGAAGTATGGTGATGCAGGCAGCAAACAACGGACTTGGTACCGTGTACGTTTCCGGTTTTACGGCGGGAGTGCGTCTCAAACAGCTTTTTATGTGCCCGTTTGACGCATTTTCCACAGCAGTTGCGACTTTCTGCGGACAGAATGTCGGTGCGAGACGCATGGATCGTGTGCGCAGGGGAATTCTGGACGGTATATTGATTACAGTTGGATACGGTATACTTTCCGGTCTTGTGCTGATCTTCTTCGGAAGGAATCTTTCCGGTCTGTTTATTACAGGGGGAGAGAACGCAGGAGCAGTCATGGACGCGGCAGGACAGTATCTGCGCTGCATGGGATACTTTTACTGGACACTTGGTATTCTCAACGTTTCGCGTCAGGCGATACAGGGGATGGGATTTGCCGGAAGAGCAGTATTTGCCGGTGTGGTCGAGATGGCTGCGCGCTGTATTGTAAGCCTTGGATTTACGCCTGTTTTTGGATACATGGCAATCTGTTTTGCCGATCAGGCAGCGTGGGTGTCGGTATGTTTATATCTTGTGCCGATGTGCATTTTCTGTATCAGGAGGCTTGAGAAGCTGCAAGGGGAGTAGGTCGGAAAAGTATTCGTATTGAAAAATAATAAGGAAATATTAAAGAACATCAACGGAATCTAGTGTATAATTACGTCACTTTTATGAAAGGTGGTGGATAAGTATGATACATGATCTGATGTATATAGAACTGAAAACAGGATATTCTGATGACGGACCTGCATGGATAGGTTATGTAAAGACTTCGAAAAGTAAAAAGACGATCTACTTTAACGACCATGCATTCCAAAAGCAGAACGGTGGATATTCCAATTATGCAGACATTGAGACAGGGGAGGAATACTGGATCTCAGGTCTGAAGAAAAAGGAAAGCAACCGGCATTGGGCCGGTCATGGAAAGATCATGATCGATCGCAGGGCAGTTGACGAATATCTGAGCCTGACGGGACAGAGCAGGCTGTCGGAAGCCGTATTTGAAGTGATACAGATAGAAGACAGGTTTCCGGTAGAGCGTATCGGCAAATTATTAAATGAATCTTCGCTCTGAGAAGAGCTTCCAAGACAGCAGGGCTGCAGCAGTGCGGCGCCTGCTGTTTTGCTGTGCAGCAGTGATCGTAGCCTGACCGTATCAATCTTTCTTTCTCTAGTTTTTATTCTGCTTCTGTTTTTCTAACCATTATTCTAACCAAAAAT
>CATZPU010000264.1 GCA_958422845.1 uncultured Lachnospiraceae bacterium
GCCTTTCGGCAGAGCCTTGAAAAGATGGGCTGTACGCTCAAAGAAGAGACCGACGGAATCCTCCTGCTGCCGCCAAAGGATCATATCCTGCACGGTGTAGACGTCGATATGTCCGCCTGCTCCGATCAGGCGATCACACTCGCTGCAATAGCCGTCTTTGCAGATACTCCGACCACGATACGAAATATCGGCCATATCCGTTTTCAGGAGAGCAACCGAATGGCTGCGATCGTAAAAGAGCTTGGAAAAATGGGGGTTCGATGTATCGAGACACCGGATGATCTGACGATCTTCCCCGACACGCCGTCTGCATGTACCGTGGAAACGTACGAAGATCACCGCATGGCAATGGGATTCTCACTGATCGGACTGCGCGTCTCCGGCATCCGAATCAGTGATCCGATGTGCTGTCGGAAAACATTTGAAAATTATTTTGAAGTGCTCGAAGAGGTGGCTGCACAGCTTTCCTAACGAGAAAAGGGGCTGCCGCAAAAATACCGGTTCCGGCAGATTTTGCAGCAGCCCTCTTCATACTAACCTTCACAACAGAAACGATACAGAAAATGCAGCGCGTCCACCATGACCTCCTCATCAATATCAAATTTCGGATTGTGGACCGGATAAGCCGTCTCGCCTTCTTTTCCGGCAATAAAGACAGACCGCATACCCGATACCTGCTGCATATAAAAAGCGGCATTGTCTCCGACAAGAAAGGGCTTTTCTCCGAGAGAAAACCGGTCGCCGAACAATTTCCCTCCTATCTTTGCGCCTTTTTCTACAAGCGCGCCGTCATTGATGATCGGAGGGATCTTTCTGATGGTTTCAATGCTTATCTTTGCACCTGTCTCTTCGGAGATCTCCGCGATCCTCTTCTGAAGCTCCTCATAGACCGCATCGAAATCTTCCTCGGTAAACGCACGCAGAGAACCGCGCATCTGTGCCTCCTCCGCCACAATGTTTCCACCCGTCCCTGCATTCATCATCCCGAATCCGAGGACAAACGGATGCTGTGTCTGAAACGTCTCGTTGATCGTATGGATCGCCTCCACCACACGCGCGGCTGCATACAGAGCGTCGATTCCTTCTGAGCGCTGGCTCCAGTGACTCGCCTTTCCTTTGACGCAGATCTGCAGTCCGCCGACTGCCGCCGTCGATATGCTTTTTTGTATCTCCATCGAGCGCGTCTCCTGATTGCCAAAATGAAAAACGAGCACTGCATCGGGACGCGGTTCTTCCAAAGCGCCGTTTTCGATCATATAGCGCGCGCCCTCACCCGTTTCCTCTGCCGGTTCAAACAGAAATCGAATATTATATTTTAACTTTTCCGTATGCTCTGCTAAAACGTTTGCCAGACAGAGCACAACGGCTGTGATCGCATCGTGTCCGCAGGCATGCATCCGCTTTGGATATACAGAAGAAAAAGGAAGTCCCGTATTTTCACAGACGGGAAGCCCGTCGATCTCCGCCCGAATGGCAAGCGTAGGCAGAGATGTCGCATCTGTACTTTCTGCCATCAGCGTACCGATCACCCCCGTCTTTCCCACGATCCTGCACGGTATTCCAAGTGTTTCCAGATAATCAGCGATAAACCGGCTCGTCTGCTCCTCCTCCATAGAAAGCTCCGGATGGCTGTGCAGCCAGCGGCGCAGGCGAAAAAGCTCCTGTTTCTGCCCTGCCATATCCTGCGCTTCCATTTTCGTCCTCGTCACACCCTGCGCATCCATTTCTCCTGCCCCCTTTTTTCTTAATATAAAAAGCTTAATAAAAAGCTTACCTCCAGTACCCTGACCTGCCATATCACACTGCGTCTTTCCCATTGTGCGCTGCTGCATTTGCTCTGTATCACACTGCTGTATTTTCTCGCGCTTGCGCAGCGCGTTTTCTACAGCAGCTTCTTCACCGCCTCAGCGTCAAATACGACCTGTCGCGCGCCGTCTGCCTCGATCTGATAAAGCGCATTTGCCGCAATATGCTCTGCCGCCTGCTCCAGATTTCGGATTCCCGTCGTATCGGCAAATTTTTCGATCACCGCTCCGACGCCGTCTTCTGTCACAATGCACTCCCCGTCTTTTAAGCTCAGCCTGCGCAGCACTTTCGGAAGCGCATAGTCTGAAAAAATGATCTTCTTCTCCTCCGGCGTATAATCCGGTATATCGATCACTGCAAAGCGCGACATAAGCGGCGCGCTGATATTTTCTTTGTCATTTGCAGTCGCGATCGGGTAGACTCCGACGGTCGGGATCATACACTCCATGTAATTATCCGTAAATCCGAGATTGTCAAGCAGCGTCAGCAGGACATCGGCAGGGTTGCCGTTCCCTTTTCCTGCGGAAGCCTTATCCAGCTCATTGATGATAAATACGAGATTCGATTCGCCCGATACGGAAAATGCTTCCATGATAATTCCCGGCTTCGCATTTGCATACACGCGCGAACTTCCGGTAAGCTGCTCCGGATCGTTGATCGAACTCATGTCAAGCGTCGTCCATGGCAGCTTCAGTATCCGTGCGACCGCATATGCGATCTGTGATTTTCCCGTTCCTGCCGGTCCGACGAGCAAAAGCCCGTATGCAGGCAGCGTATGCGTCCGGTTGATCTGAATGATCGTCTCCATGATGCGCTGCTTGACGCGTTCCATCCCATAAAGCTCTTCGTCTAAGATACGCCGCGCCTCCACCGGATCGATCGATTCAAAGTAATTATTTTTCCACTGGATATTCATCATAATGGAAAGCGCACGCTGCGCATGGCGGCGCTCTTCTGCCGATACCTCATTCGAGCGGGTAACTGCAAGGTTGCGGCGCGCCCAC
>CATZPU010000265.1 GCA_958422845.1 uncultured Lachnospiraceae bacterium
TTCTAAAATCAACCACTCAATGCCATCTATAAATACAGAGTATATTCGATAACTTCCGGTATATTTTAATGGCAATTTCTCCAATATCTCCTTGTTTTCTTCTATAGTTATATTTCTCTTTAGACACCTTTCAATATAATTTTTCATACCAATCGCCTTTTTAAATTTGTAACTTATTTTATGTTATGTTTTTAAAATAACATCTTTCATTATAAAAATCAATCACTTGCCGCATTAAAACAGCCGACGGAACGAAAGGCTCCGCCGGCATGATACACTTATTGATCTTATTTTTTATCGTCACTCTTTCGCACTGAGCACTCCGATAATGTGCTCTTTCTGCCGTTCAATATGGCGTCCCGACGCCTCAAGCGCCCGTTCTACGTCCCTGTCGGCAAGCGACTCAAGTATCTCGGCATGCTCCTGCACAAGCTTCTGATGCGCGTCACGGTCTTTTAAGTATTCCATGCGGTAGCGGTACATCTGCTCCCGCAGATTGTTTAATATCTGTACGAGGCGTCCGTTTCCCGTTGCCGCATAGATCGCCTCATGGAAACGCATGTCCGCCTGTGCGCACGCGCCGACATCTTCGCCGTAAAGCGTCTGCTCAAATTCATCTGCCAAACCACCGATCTCATCGAGCTGCTCCGGCGTCAGCATCCTGCACGCAAGCTTGACTGCAAGCTCTTCAAGAGCCATGCGCACCTCAAGCACATCTTCCAGATCTGAAATCGTAATCTCAGCGACGACCGCGCCTTTTCGCGGGATCATCCGCACGAGCCCTTCGAGCTCAAGCTTGCGGATCGCCTCACGTACCGGAGTCCTGCTCACGCCGAGCTTCTGTGCCAGATGTATCTCCATCAGCCGCTCCCCCGGCTTTAGTTCTCCCCGTAATATCGCCTGCCGCAGCGTATGAAATACGACGTCGCGCAGCGGCAGATAATCGTTCATCTGCAATTGAAAATTCTCTATCATATTTCCTCCCTGCGAAGCATTTTATCCGAAGCAAAAGCGTGCTTGGTATCAGGCTTTTCCGTCGGAATGAAAAAACTTCGTCAGATATACGTTTTTCGCAAGCGAGCCGTTTCGCAGCCCTTCATATGCAGCCTGCGCCTTTTTCGCATCATCAAACAGTCCGAACACCGTCGGGCCGCTTCCGCTCATCATCGCGCCAAGCGCTCCGGCACGCTTCATTTCCTCTTTTATCTCTTCAATGACCGGATATGCCGGAATCGTCACCGTCTCCAGTACATTTCCCATAGGCTTCGCCATCGCGTATCCGTCTCCTGCGCGGATCGCATCAACCTGCGCATCGATATCAGGATGGTACGCCAGCTGATCTGCCTTGAGATTCGTATAGACAA
The DNA here is from genome assembly GCA_958422845.1 of uncultured Lachnospiraceae bacterium. Classification (GTDB taxonomy): domain Bacteria; phylum Bacillota; class Clostridia; order Lachnospirales; family Lachnospiraceae; genus Choladousia. Next base: position 1,365 of record CATZPU010000265.1, read on the forward strand.
ATCCCGTCGAGACATGGATCGGCGGCTTTGCCAGAACTACGTGCATATCCGGCGCAGCAGGAAGCGGCGTAAGCACATCTCCGATGCCCTCGGCAAGCGCTGTCCCGCGCATAATACAGTACGGAACGTCCGCGCCGATCTTTACGCCCCGTTTTTTTAAGTCCTCCTTGGAAAGTCCCAGACGGAACATGCGGTTGATGCCGACGAGCACCGCCGCCGCATCAGAGCTGCCTCCCGCCAGTCCCGCCGCCACGGGAATGTATTTTTTCAGATGGATACGCACGCCCTGCTCTATACCAAACTCCTCCATCAGAAGCTTTGCTGCCTTATAGACAAGGTTATCCTCATTGACCGGAAGGTATCCGGCATTTGTCGTAAGCGTGATCCCCGATGTCTCCTTTTCTGCGATCTCGATCTGATCGTACAGATAAACGGTCTGCATGATCATCCGCAGATCATGATAACCGTCGCTGCGCCTGCGCAGTACGTCAAGTCCGAGATTGATCTTCGCCATTGCTTTTAATTTCATTTCCATATCTTTTGTACTCTCCTGTACTTTGTATACAATGTACCTATATTTTACCCTCCCTGTCTATCTATGTCAACGCACGGGAACGAGTTATTTTATTTTTGTGATAACTGCCGAACCACACTTTTCATCAAAATCAGACAGTCACCCTTTTTAATATGTTCCGAATCGAGACCGTTCATCTCGACGATCTGCTCCGGCGTCAGATAATACTGCTTTGCAATGTCCCACAACGTCTCTCCGTCCTGCACGATATATCCGGTAATGCCGGGTACTGCCTCAAGTTCTTCAAGCTTATAATCTTTCTCATGTATCGCATGGATACACTGCTGCTTCTGCGGCTGTACCACAAAAAGATTCAGGCTGACTACGGCGCGTATCTCCATCTCCTCACTGTCCGCCATAGTCGCAAGGAGCTGATCCATGCCGACAGAAAGAGAATACCGGCTTGCAGCCGTAATATCCGGCGCCTCGGCAACATGTGAGAACGGTACGGCTCCGTCAAGAACTGCAAACGGCATTGTATCATCGGCAGAAATATAAAGGATCGATACCGGTATCGCTCCGTCGATCTTCAGTCCCTCCGGCACGATCCGAACGTTGTCGATCTTGATGCTTCCGCTGCTGTGGCAGACCTGAAGGATACGCGGCTTTGCGCTCTGTATCCTGATCCTTCCGTTCACACGGCACTTCGACTCATTGCGCACCACAAGGCTCTCATATACTTCCTCGCTTGTCTCAAGTTCCAGAGATTTTTCCGGCGAATATACATCTTCCAGTATCTCCGTTTCTCCGCTTCCGTATACGCGTATCTCAAGCTCCATCATCCCCTCCAGATGAAAAAGCCGAAGCTCGCCGTCTGTATCTTCCTTCGCCGTCAGATCAGCCTGCACCAGAGAAACGTCAATATCCGG
>CATZPU010000266.1 GCA_958422845.1 uncultured Lachnospiraceae bacterium
CCGGAGCAATATCGAACACAGTCCGGCATCCGGTCTGTCCCTCGCAGGCGAGGCGGTAAGCCGCCCGCGCATACGCCACGATCACGCTTGATGTAAACTCCGGATTGGAGTCCAGCTTTAAGCTGTACTCGATCAGGTGCTTATGCTCTTTTTCCCAGCCTGTCACGCCGCTTCTAAGCACAAATCCGCCGTGCGGAATGCCGCTGTGATTCTTTTTCAGCTCTTCTTCACTGATAAAATGCACAGTCGTATCATAGTCGGCAAAGTAATTCGGCATCGTCTTGATCTCCTGCTCGATGCGCGCTGCATCTGCGCCTTCCTCCAGTACCACGAAACACTCTCTCGTATGCTTCTGGCGCGTCGTAAGCTGCGGATTCGTTCCTTTGCGCACCTCTTCAAGCGCCGCTTCTACCGGAATCGTGTACTGCTTCGCATCTTTCACGCCCTCTATGCGGCGCAGCGCATCGGAATGTCCCTGACTGACGCCCTTTCCCCAGAACGTATAGTCGCTCCCTTCCGGAAGGATCGCATTCGCATACATTCGATTCAGAGAAAACATCCCCGGATCCCAACCGACTGAGATGATACCGAGCTTACCGCTCTCCTTTGCCGCCGCATCTACATTTGCAAAATGCTCCGGTATTCTTGCATGAGTATCAAAACTGTCCACAACGTTAAAATATTTCACATATTCCGGAGTCTGAATCGGAAGATCTGTCGCACTTCCGCCGCAAAGGATCAGAACATCTATTTTATCTTTCCAAAGCGGAGCATCCTCCACGCGGCATACAGCCGCCGTCTCTGTCAGTATCTTTACACTTTGCGGATCGCGTCTCGTAAACACTGCCGCAAGCTCCATGTCCTTATTCTGCCGCACTGCGCACTCCACACCGCGTCCCAGATTTCCATAACCTAAAATGCCAAGTCTAATACTCATCCTGTTCACTCCTCTTTTTTATTTTGCTCTACATTATAAACGTATTTTTTCCTGTGCGCAAGAAAAATATCGCAAAGACTTGTATCACTTTTTTACTCTGCCCGAACATTTTTATGGCTCAAATGGAAGCTCTGTCATCTCGACAAGCTCCTGCTTCTCTTCTATCTGGCACCGAATCAGACCGCCGTCCTCATATTCGATCTCGCCGACCTGATTGTCGATCTCATCCGCACGCAGAAAATGTTTCGCAGGATGAAATTGCGCGTGAATATCAGAATTTGCCACCATGCGAAATACATCAAGATTACCGAAATAATAGTTCCACCGTTCCAGCTCTCCCTTACGGTATGCACTTCCTCCAAACGACAGGTCGGCAAATACCCAGCCGTACGGCTCTACGTAAAACTGTGCCCAGTCATGCGGTCCCGTATACGGCGCAGTCACGTACAGACCGGACTGCCATCTCGCCGGAATCCCCGCCATACGGCACAGGGTAATAAACAAGAGCGCCTGCACTCCACAGTCACCCTTAAGATTGACTGCCGCATATTCTGAAATATTGCTGATGCAGAAATACTCCCGCATAAAGGAATACATCACATGCGTCGTCACATAATCATATATCCGGCGCGCCTTGCGGATCGGATTTGTCTCAGTCCCGACGATCTCATCAAGCAGCATCCACAAATACGGTGTAAATACCACATGCGGCGGCTGTTCCTGTGTATAAAAAGTCGGCAAAACAATTCCTTCTGCCCGCTCAGGCTCCAGCTCTATATATGGTACGCGGTTGATATATTCATATTCCATCTCAAACTTCTGCTCTTCACGAAGCTCCGTCTCAAAATATACCGTTCGCTGCGGCGCATCCTCGCCATCGACAAACGTAACATCCTGTGACGTATACAAAAGCTTTACATCGGAAATCTGCTGACACTTTTTCGGAAACGGCAGATGCACGCGCACCTTCTCCCCGACGCGCGCAAAATCCTTCGCAGGCTGTACAGATGCCCGCAGGCGGATCTTCACGCAGCGCCCGCCCTGTTCTTTCATTATCCGCACATTTTTATTCAGAAGATCCAGCTTTTTCTCCGCCTCCGCTTCCTCATCCGGCACAAGCTGACGCTGTGCATAATCCGGACGCGTCTTAACAAGGTTTTCAAGAAAAAGTCTCTGGAAATGAACTTCCCCGTTTATATAGATCCAGTCTGCCTCTCCACTTTCCTTCAGAGATACAAGCTCCTCGTCACAAAAGTCCCGAATCTGCTCATGCATCATCGACGCCGCCTGCTCGAACGTATACGGATATTCCGAATCTCCGAGCACCTTCAGCACGTCCAGCTCAAGCAGAAGCCGTTTCTTCATCGTCTCTGATGTTTTCTCCCTCCCAAGCATCGTTTTAATCAATCTTTTCGCCCCGTCATAGTCTCCGTATGTCTTAAGCTTCTCCACATCCTCCGGCAGCGGTACTTCATAATAGCTTAAATCATGATACATTTTCCACAATCCTCCCGTTCTTCTGTCTGTTTTTGTTTCCTGTCTATTTTGTCTCCTGCATCATTTGTTTTTCTGTCAACCGTTTCTTATATTGTCCTATTTCTTTATGATCCTGTCAACCTAATCCTTCAAATCTGCATCTGTTATTATTCTAATCTAAAAACTACAGTTAAGGCGGATCAATTAACGCAACCGATCCGCCTTTCTTCTACTTTTCTTTATACTTTTATTTTATTGCAATATTACGTCTGTCTACTTTACCGTCAGCTTAATCGTCTTTGTAATGCCGTGCGCTTTTACATATATCTTACATGTTCCTTTACGCTTTGCTTTAATCTTACCACTCTTGCTGACTGTTGCAATCTTTTTGTT
>CATZPU010000267.1 GCA_958422845.1 uncultured Lachnospiraceae bacterium
TGACGGTCCGTACTTTCGAATTGCCTCAATATGTGCCGCAGAACCGTATCCCTTATGGGAAGCAAATCCATACTGCGGCATCACCGCGTCGTATTCCTTCATCAGCCGGTCCCTCGTCACCTTTGCCATGATACTCGCAGCGGCAATCGATACGCTTTTTGCATCGCCTTTGATGATCGGCACCTGCATAATGTCAAGCTGCGGAATACGCACTGCATCATTGAGCGTGACCTGCGGCGCGGGAGTAAGCTGTGCTGCCGCCTGCGCCATCGCTTCATACGTTGCCTGAAGGATATTTATCTCGTCAATACGCGCAGGCGACGCCATACCGACCGCCCATGCGACCGCTTTTTCTTTGATCTCCTCATAAAGCTCCTCGCGCTTTTTTTCACTGAGCTTTTTGGAATCATTCAGATACAGTATCTCGCAGTCTTCCGGCAGTATGACCGCCCCTGCAACGACAGGACCTGCAAGAGGGCCTCTGCCTGCCTCATCAATACCGCACACCAGACCGTAGCCACTATACTGCCTTTCATACACGCGCATTTTTTCGAGGCGATCTCTTTCCGCCGCTAGCTTCTCAAGTTTTTTCTGATACTGAGCGATCAGGCCGGCAACGCCTGCCCTCCCGTCCTGCTCATACTGTCTGAACAGTTCGGGAAGCGATTCGCTGTCGGCCCCTGCAAATTCTTTTTTTATTTCACTGATACTTTTCATTCTTACCTCATTATTTCAAAAAACCGATGGAGGAAGCCGGCCATATCCTAAATACTGCCTTTCCGATGATATCGTCCCTCGAAACGCAGCCTACGCTCGGCTCTCTGCTGTCAGCGCTGTTGTTGCGGTTATCGCCTAAAACAAAATATTCATCCTGACCGAGTGTAACCGCTTCCGAAGCAAGTCCCGGATTGCGGATCGGCTCAGTCCCATACGATTCCTTCAGCGCTTTTCCGTTGATATAGATATTGCCGTCCTGTATCTGTACCGTCTCGCCCGGAAGCCCTATCACGCGCTTAATGTAGAAGGTTCCCTCCTGATACTGAAACGGAAAGACCACAATATCATACCGCTTCGGATCAGAAAAACGGTATGATATTTTATCCACGATAAGATTGTCCCCGTCAGAAAGAGACGGATACATCGAATCGCCGCGCACCTGTGTTCTCTCTCCGACGTAATGTACGATCAGATAAACTGCACCAAACAGGATCAGCAGATACAGAATCCAGCTTATCATTTCCTTCCATATGCTTTTTTTCTTTCCCTGTCCCTGACGCAATTTCCCTCACCACCGTTTACTGATGTTTTAATACTCCGAAATCAGACAGCGGCCAGATGCGTACCCACGCGCGTCCCGTGATCGTGCTGCGTTTTACGTTTCCTACCTTTTCTGTTCTGCTGTCTGTACTGTTGTTTCGATTGTCGCCTAATACAAAATACTCATCCTCACCCAGCGTGACCGGCTCGGCGGCACGCCCCGGATTCTGGATCGTCTCAAGTCCGTAATCCTCTTCCAGAATCTCTCCGTTGATATAGATATTTCCTTCATAATCGATCTGCACCGTCTCGCCCGGCAGTCCGATGATACGCTTAATATAATGCTCCTTCGGAGCCCCCTGCGGTGGGAAAACGATAATATCAAAACGCTGCGGATCACGGAAACGGTACGACAGCTTCTCGACGATCAGATTATCGCCGTCATTTAAGTTTGGATTCATCGATCTGCCGTCCACAACGGTACGCTGTCCTACAAACGTAATGATCACATAAACAAGCGCTACAACAAAAAGCAGATACAGCGCCCAGCTTATGATTTCTTTTTTTATGTCCACTTTCTTCTCCTCCGCGGAATTATTTACTGCGTTCTGCGAGTCCTTTTCATTTGCCATATCCATTCACCACTTTCATTCTTTTTCTGTAACTTCCGGCCGTTCAAGCGTTACGCGCCCAAGCCTTCCGCTTCTGAAATCCTCTACGATCAGCGCCGCCGCCTTCTGGTGATCCGGAAGATCGCCCTTTAGCTTGCAGCCTCTCGCGCAGGCGATCTGCTCCAATAACCAAACGTCTGTCCCCGTCTCTTCGATCCGGTAACGCTCTGCAAGACGCCCTTCATACGACGACCTCATAAAACCGATTATCCAAAGCGCAAGCTCTTCTGCCTGCAAGATCTCATCCTTTATCGAACCGATCACAGCAAGCTTCTGCCCCACGCTCTGATCTTCAAACTTCGGCCAGAGAATACCCGGCGTATCGAGAAGCTCTACATTTTTATTCAGGCGTATCCACTGTTTTCCCTTCGTCACACCGGGACGGTTGCCTGTTTTTGTGCATGCTTTTCCGGCATACGTATTGATGAACGTAGATTTTCCGACGTTCGGAATACCGACGACCATTGCGCGCACCGGACGGTTCATGATCCCGCGCCTGCGGTCACGCTCAATTTTTTCTTTGCACGCCTCCTGAATAACAGACTGTATCTGTTTCATACCGGAACCGCTTCTGGCATTGATCCCTACAGTAAAATAGCCTTTATCTTTAAAATAACGCGCCCATGCTTCATTCTCCCGCTCATCTGCCAGATCGGATTTATTCAGAAGGATCAGGCGCGATTTATTTTTCCCAAGCTCGTCGATATCAGGATTCCTGCTGGAATATGGGACTCTCGCATCCACCAGCTCGATCACGAGATCGATCAGTTTGATGTCCTCCTGCATCATCCGCTTTGCTTTCGTCATATGACCGGGATACCATTGATAGTTCATTCTGTTCTCCTATTCCTTTTGACTTTGTGACCGCTCATTTCAGA
>CATZPU010000268.1 GCA_958422845.1 uncultured Lachnospiraceae bacterium
AATTTGCAAGCCACACATGGGGACATTTAAGCGTCACAAATAAATCGGTGGACGAGCTGCGTGCCGATAATGAAAAATGGATAAATAATGTTCAGAATATCGTCGGTCCTGTCGATACGATCATCTTTGCACACGGCAATGATATTGGAGACTGGCAGGATTACAGCAGCGATAACGAAAAATTCCAGTATTTTAAAAACGCAGGCTACAACTTTTTCTGCAATGTAGACGGTTCCGTTCCGTACTGGGTGCAGATCCGCAGCAACTACGTTCGTCAGGGACGTATCAACCTCGACGGCTATATGCTTTACCAGTCCAGTCAGGGCGCAACGACCGTCCTCGACAATATGTTTACCGCGTCACAGGTATTTGATTCCAGACGCCCGACACCGGTCGTAGCAAACGGCGAGGGCTGATAAAAGCAGTACATCATTACGAATAAAAATGAAAACCTCCGGGCATTCTGTTCTTATCCGGTATGCGCACGCATCACACGCACGCATCCGCATGGAACCGAAACGGAGGTTTTTATTTTATGTCTGACATCTTACACGTTGAAAACTCAATTGAAAATACCCGTATCACACTTGCAAAGCTGCTGCCGCTTGAGGAGAGCTTTGACCTGATCCAGCGCAACATCGTAATCGGCGGCAGACAATCTTCTTTCTATTTTATCGACGGAATGGTAAAAGATGAAGTCATGCTCAAGATCATGGATTCCGTCATGAAGGTCAAAGATGTGGATATGCCGCCCGACGCCACAGGTTTTACCCAGCAAAATATTCCGTATGTGGAGGTCGACGTTCTCTGCGGCTACGATCAGATACTGCGAAATATCCTCTCAGGCGTACTCGTTCTATTTATAGACGGGTACGAGGCAGGAATCGCCATCGACTGCCGCACCTACCCTTCAAGAAGCGTTGAAGAGCCGGATAAAGATAAATCCCTGCGCGGCTCCAAAGATGGTTTTGTAGAGACTGTTGTATTTGACACAGCGCTGATCCGGCGCAGGATACGCGATCCGCAGCTCGTCATGGAAATGCTTGAAGTCGGGAACTCCTCCCGCTCCGACGTCGTGCTGTGCTATATGAAAAATCTCGTCAACCCTGATCTGCTGAACAATGTCCGTTCAAAGATCGAAGCCGTGCGAACGACTGACCTGTGCATGAATCAGCAGAGTCTTGCGCAGGCTCTGATCGGTACGAGATGGTACAATCCGTTTCCGAAATTCAAATTTTCCGAACGTCCCGATACGGCGGCAGCGTGTATCATGGAAGGAAAGCTCGCGATCCTCGTCGACAATTCTCCTGCCGCGATGATTCTGCCGACCTCCATCTTCGACATGATCGAAGAAGCGAACGACTATTATTTTCCGGCATGGACTTCTCTGTACCTGAAGATTGCACGAGTCCTGATTCTTTTGATGACTGTGTTTCTGACGCCTGTTTTTCTGCTTTTGATGAACAATCCGCAGTGGATTCCCCCCGCCCTTGAATTTGTCGCAGTCAAAGATGTCGTAAACATTCCACTCATCTATCAGCTTCTGATCCTTGAGCTTGCGATCGACGGACTGCGGCTTGCGGCGCTTAATACGCCGAACATGCTCAGCACGCCGCTCAGTGTGTTCGCCGGACTCGTCCTCGGCGAATTTGCCGTGCGCTCCGGCTGGTTCAACTCAGAGGTCATGCTGTACATGGCATTCGTCTCTATCGCAAACTATACGCAGCCAAACTTTGAACTCGGCTACGCCGTCAAATTCATGCGCATGATCCTGCTCGTGCTCACCGCAGTATTCGACTGGGCTGGATTTCTCGCAGGCTGCGCCCTGCTGTTCTTTTTGCTGTTTACGAACCGGACGCTGTCGGGGCGGAATTATATGAATGTGAAGCTGAATTAAATCTGGACAGTTATTTCCCTCTACTCTCTGTTCAGCCATGCACGCACAGACCGCTCCTGCGGAGCTTTCGCTGCTGCGCCCCTGCCCTCTACTCTCTGTTCAGCCATTCATGCCACAGACCGCTCCTACGGAGCTCTCGCTGCTACGCAGCTTCTGTCTGTGGCTGGATGGGCGTTCCGCCCATCCTCAAAAAACAGCTTCATACTCCTCCTCAGATAAATCTGATCGGAGTATGAAGCTGTTTTTTTGCATGGCTGAACTGGTTTTACAGGTCATCGACTAATGCAGTCGATTTTGCGTAGGCTGTGGAGCGTGCTTCGAAGAAGTCTGTTTTTACGAGGTTTGCGTTGGAATACTGCGATACCCACCGCATAGATTCCGGTTCTTTTTCGCAGTCTGGGTAGATGGCTTCGTATCCGAGACTCATCCAGCGCTGATTTCCGAGATACTGAATGTAGTCTGTCACCATCTGGCGGTTCAGTCCTGCTACCTCATCTCCGATCACGTAATGTCCCCATGCGATCTCCTGACAGACGCCTTCTTTTAACAATTCGCGCATCTCTTGTACGGTCTGCTCATCAAAAAGCTCCGGCTGTTCTTTTCGCAGCTCTGTGATGATATTGCGAAAGAGCCACAGATGCGTATTTTCATCGCGGTTGATATAACGGATCTCCTGTGCCGATCCCGGCATTTTCCCGTTGCGCGACAGGTTATAAAAAAACATAAAGCCGGAGTAAAAATATATTCCCTCCAGTATATAGTTTGCCATCAGTACCTTTACGAGTGTCGGCGCATCTTTCTTTATCTGAAATTCGTTGTAGCAGTCTCCGATAAACGTGTTCCTTCTCAGAAGGTGCTCGTCTGTTTTCCACTGATACAGAATATCCATCCGCTCTTCCGGA
>CATZPU010000269.1 GCA_958422845.1 uncultured Lachnospiraceae bacterium
TATTATTGTAGGGGCGGGACCGGGAGGTATTTTCTCCGCATATGAACTTATCCGGAAAGATCCGGCGCTTAAGATCGCCGTCTTTGAATCCGGTTATCCGCTTGAAAAACGGCGCTGTCCGATCGACGGACAGAAAGTAAAAAGCTGTATCAAATGCAAAACGTGCGCGATCATGAGCGGCTTCGGCGGCGCAGGCGCATTTTCTGACGGAAAATACAATATTACAAACGATTTCGGCGGCACGCTCCACGAGCATATCGGCCGCGCACAGGCGATCGACCTGATGAAATACGTCGACGAGATCAATATCGCCCACGGAGGCGAGGGAACGCGCATGTACTCAACGGCAGGCACAAAATTCAAAAAGCTCTGCCTGCAAAACAAGTTAAAGCTCCTCGACGCCTCTGTACGCCACCTCGGCACGGACATCAATTACATCGTCCTCGGAAATATCTACGATGAACTGAAAGACAAAATGGATTTCTTTTTCCAGACTCCGGTCGACGCCATCGAGATCCTTGAGGACGGCTACCGCGTGCACTGCGGCGAAGAGTACGCCGACTGCAAAAAGTGTATCGTCTCTGTCGGCAGAAGCGGAAGCAAATGGATGGAGAATATCTGCAAGAGCCTTGATATTCCCACAAAATCAAATCGTGTCGATCTCGGCGTGCGCGTAGAGCTTCCGGCAGTCATCTTCTCCCACCTCACAGACGAGCTGTACGAGAGCAAGATCGTATACCGCACAGAAAAATTCGAGGACAATGTGCGCACATTCTGTATGAACCCGAACGGCATCGTCGTAAATGAAAACACGAACGGAATCGTCACGGTAAACGGACACAGCTACGAGGGCTCTGAAAAGCAGACGGAGAATACGAACTTTGCCCTGCTCGTCGCGAAGCACTTTTCCGAACCGTTCAAGGACAGCAACGGCTACGGCGAAAGTATCGCAAGACTCTCCAACATGCTCGGCGGCGGAGTCATCGTACAGCGTTTCGGCGATCTTGTGCGCGGACGGCGAAGCAATGCAAAACGCATCGAGGAAGGACTCGTCGTACCTACTCTCGCGGCTACTCCGGGAGACTTAAGCCTCGTACTTCCGAAGCGTATCCTCGACGGCATTATCGAGATGATCTATGCGCTCGATAAAATCGCACCGGGAACGGCAAATGACGATACGCTGCTCTACGGCGTCGAGGTCAAATTCTACAATATGGAAGTCGACATTGACGAAAACCTTGAAACGAAATATAAGGGACTCTATATCATCGGGGACGGCAGCGGCGTGACGCACTCGCTCTCCCACGCTTCTGCAAGCGGCGTATACGTTGCCCGTAAAATCACAGAAGAAATATAAGTCCCGCTGCCGGAACATTTTGCTGTGTTTTCTTTCACAAATTTTGTATCTCCTGCTTGACTTTTGCGCTTTAAAGTGATATATTGATGGAGTCTAAAGCAATACTATGAACAGGGAGGGTACATATTATGAAAAAACAGATTTTTACCGCTGTGCTTTCGGCAGCTATGGCAGGAAGCATGCTCGCAGCTACAGTCTCAGCAGAGGAGGCGCAGTCCTATACCGTAGGCATCTGCCAGCTCGTACAGCATGAAGCGCTCGACGCGGCTACACAGGGCTTTAAAGATGCGCTCACAGATAAGTTTGGCGACGCCGTTACCTTTGATGAGCAGAATGCGCAGGGTGATTCCAATACATGCTCGACTATCATCAACAGTTTCGTTTCAAACGGCGTGGATCTGATCCTTGCAAATGCCACAGCTTCTCTTCAGGCTGCGGTCGCAGGCACGAACGAGATCCCGATCCTCGGAACATCTATTACGGAATACGGCGTTGCCCTTGAGCTCGACGACTTTGACGGAACGGTAGGCGGTAATGTCTCCGGTACGTCCGACCTCGCTCCGCTCGACGAGCAGGCGGCAATGTTAAAGGAACTGTTTCCGGACGCTGAAAATGTAGGTCTTTTATACTGTTCTGCCGAGGCGAATTCACAGTATCAGGTAGACACGGTAAAGACAGAGCTTGAAGAGCTCGGATACTCCTGTGAATACTACGCATTCTCAGATTCCAACGATCTGTCCTCCGTAGTTACGCCAGCTTCCTCCGAATGTGATGTGATCTACATCCCGACAGACAATACGGCTGCTTCCAATGTGGAGATCATCAATAACATCTGCCAGCCGGCAGGCGTGCCGATCAGCGCAGGCGAGGAAGGCATCTGTGCAGGCTGCGGCGTTGCCACACTTTCCATCAGCTACTACGACATCGGCCGTACCACAGGCGAGATGGCTGCAAAGATCCTCACAGGCGAAGCAGATATTTCTGAAATGCCGATCGAATACGCACCGACCTTCGTAAAGAAGTACAACGCCGACCTTTGTGAAGCGCTCAGCGTCGAGATACCGGAAGGCTACGAAGCGATCGAAGCGGCAGAATAATTTGCCAAAGAATTTTTATACCTAAATTGAATCAACAAATATAATTACCAGCGGACAGCGGGAAAGGGTACTTCTCTCGCTGTTCCTTTTGGCGATTAGGAGGAACCTCAAATGGAGATTATGAACCTTATCAACGCGCTTCCGGGAGCCGCCGCGCAGGGGCTTATCTGGGGCATCATGGCGATCGGCGTCTACCTGACATACCGTATCCTCGACGTTGCCGATCTGACCGTAGACGGAACGATGTGTACAGGCGGCGCTGTCTGTATCATTCTTATGTTAAATGGCTGCAATGTCTGGGTGGCAATGCTCGCCGCTACCGGCGCAGGAATGCTCGCCGGAC
>CATZPU010000270.1 GCA_958422845.1 uncultured Lachnospiraceae bacterium
TTATTGCAGCTTGTACTGCTGCATGATTTCTCTGCCATTTCAGCACCTCCTGTATCTATTAGTAAAAAAATCAGTACATACTGTGCTATATTTTATACCAAACTCCTATAATCTGCAAGGTATTTTCTCTTGTATATCTTGTTTTGGCTGCTTAAAATACATCGTCCTCCAGCAATTTTCTCAGATACCGCCCGACCACCTTAGAAAAGCTCTCGATATTGCGGATATACGCAAAATCCTTGCCGAAAATCTTTTTCTCGGCTGTCAGGTCTTTCTCACGTCCCGTAAATACACCCAATACGCAAACACCGCTTCCTCGCAGCCTGCGCACCTCAAATGCCGTATCCCTCACCGCATAATCGCCGTAATACGGCTGCGGATTGCGGCTATTCGGGCGGTTTACGATGATATCGTTCGGCTTGCCGTCGCTTAACACGATCAATATTTTGCCTTCCTCCTGCCGCTGCATCAGCGAATCTCCCGCTGCGCGGATCGCCAGCCCATCGCGGTTGTTCGAGGAAGTTACAAAGTCAAAAATCCGCATATTTTCCTCGCGCGGCGCATCGTACTCACGAAACCGCTGCAAAATCGTATAATCCCAGAAGCTGCAAAAACTCGTGATCCGATGCGGCACCTGATTGTTGCTGAGAGCCTCGCTGATGATAAACGCCTGCAAAACCACCTGTGCCTGCCGGTCGCGCTGCGATCCGCTCGCATCCATCAAAATATCGACGACAAACTCCGAGTGATTCCGGCGGTTTGTCTTTAAAAACAGTTTGCCCGGCTCGTCCGTCCGGCCGACCTTCCACAGAAGACGCGGTACGATATCCCCCGCCCACGCCATCGTTTCCTCCGGCTCGCTGCGGCGATGCAGAGAGCGTTTCAAGTCATCGGTAAGCAGTTCAATGTTGCGTGCCAGCATATTCCGGTTGTTGCGGTACTGCACCTTGTTCTTCTCCGCGTGCCGCCTCGCATTTACGAACTGCGCATTGGAGATTACCGGATTCTGCAGAATGCCGTCCGTCAGATACAGGCTGCAGTCTGCATGCGCCCCGCGGCACAAGCGCCGGTTCAGTCGCTTCTGCTCCGTCTCGGACAGATACGACCGCCCGTAATTCAGTTCAATATACGAATACATCTTCGCGGCAGCCTCCGGCGTAATGACTGTGATCTTGTGCCGGCTGTTTTTCTTCTGCCTGTCCTCTTCCTTCTCATCCTGCTCTTCGCCAAGCGACGTGACCTGACTCTGCATTTTTTGCAAATACTGCTCCAACATATCGGCGTTCATCTCCTCCTCGAGATAATCGCCCCATTCAAACTCCCTCAGATCCTCTGACGTCACTGCCAACACATGCTCCAGATCTCCGTGCTTGCGTATAAAGCTTTTATCGATCAACGTATTGTACAGTTCATCCGTCGTCCGAATAATGTCCATCGTATCGTCCGTATCTTCCAGCTCCTGTATGCGCTGCACTGCTTCAGAAATATTGCGCTCGCAATGCCAGTTATCAGACAGATATCCGCGCATCAGTGCGATCTTGATCCTTCCGGTAAGCGACGCGCTCATCTTATGAAACGAATACTCCAAAAGATCCGAGAACGCCTTTTTGCGCAGCTCCGGCACGCCCGGACGCTCCGCCGCGATCTTCCGGTAAGAAGCCGCATCCACACAAAGCTGCGCCAGCTCCGTCAGCGGCTGCTCCTGCGCGCCGTAATACACCTTCTTCACCATATAGGAAGCCAGCTCATTCCGGTCAAAAAGCTTCGCGAACGCGCCCTGCTTCACCGCATCGTACATGGAGATATATTTGGAACGGGAAAAAGACTCGACATCCAGCTTCGTATCGAGCTTGTAATCGCCGCTGACCGTCCACATGAGGTTGCGCATGCGGTTCTCCGCCTCTAATTTTAAATCTTCGTCATCATAAAGACCGCTCACAACACACCTCCTTCTGATACTTGTAAATTTATATTTCACATCTTTTCTGTCGATTTTGCCACTGCACGTTTGGCATATGATGCATGCAGATCTTACGTCCGGAATATCTCCGCCGGCGTCCAGCTCTGTGGTATCCGCGTCATCACGATATCATCGACCAGCTCCCGCTCAAACAGATCGAAGCTCTTGTTTACGATCCCCATACGGATCGCCAGACGCGGAGCCAGACCGGATCGCACGGTTTTAAGCGCTCCAATGAGCCCTCGCAGGTCAAGCGGCTTCGTCGAGATCTCGTTGTTGTCAGCTTTCGTCTGCAGATCAAGAAACAGTCCGCAGATCTGCTTCAGACCTTCCACCTGAAAATCAGGGAACGTCTTTGTCAATATATACGTCAGCGTCTCTTCCGTCGGCGCAGGCATCTCGATCACAAGGAAGCGCGATACAAGCGCCTCATTCAATTCGCGCGTGCCGGCATATCCGTAATTCATCGTACCGATAAAGCGCGTCGCCTCGTGTAGATCGATCTTATCGTACCCCGGCACGTCGAGGATACGCCGATAATCGAGCGTCGCATGAAGCACCGACACCGCGTCATTTTTCGCCATATTGACCTCGTCAAAAATACCGAAGCCTCCGCCAATTGCACAGTCATACACCGGACCTGTCCTAAGCTGCACTTCGTTATTGCGAAATGTATCCGTACCGATCAGAGCGCTGCTGTCCATATTTACATGAAAAGAAATATTCCACGACGGCCGCCCGAACACGTATGCTAGCGTCTCCGCCAGAATGTTCTTGCCCGTCGCTTTCGATCCGGTCAGTAAAATGTTTTCGCCCTGCAAAAGCGCAGCCGCCG
>CATZPU010000271.1 GCA_958422845.1 uncultured Lachnospiraceae bacterium
CGGGAGGCTACGTCGTAAATGCTTCCTCAGAAAAAGACCGTCTGGCTATAAATGGGATGAGCTATCACGACAGGAACGGAAAAAATGCAAACAGTGCGATCGTCGTGACTGTCTCTCCCGAGGATTACGGAAGCGACGATCCGCTTGCGGGGATCGCATTCCAGCGTTCTCTTGAGGAGAGGGCGTTCCGGTGCGGAAACGGCAGGATTCCCGTACAGCGGTTCGCTGATTTTAAGGAGCGTGTTGCTACATCGGACTTCGGCAGCGTCATGCCGTCTATGAAGGGCGCTTATCAGACGGCGGCGGTGCATACGATCCTTCCGGAAGAGATCAATCAGGCGATCGCGGAAGGGATCGTAGCTTTCGGAAAAAAGATCAAAGGCTTTGACGATCCCGACGCGCTGCTCTCCGGCGTAGAGAGCCGCACCTCCTCTCCGGTACGTATTTTGCGCAATGGATCGGGACAGGCAGTCCTGCGCGGTATTTATCCCTGTGGAGAGGGAGCCGGATATGCGGGCGGCATTACTTCGGCAGCAGTCGACGGAATACGAGTCGCACAGTGGGTATATGGCGAACAATTAGGAAAAATTTAATAGACGAAAGTGTATACTTTGCCGGAAAACTGTGGTAGAATACTGTAATGATTCCATTTGGAACAGGGGCGAAAGAGTATCGGAAGATCAATATGAACGATACGAAAACGATGAAAAATATACCGAAAGAGGAACGGCCGTACGAAAAATGTATTGCGAACGGGGCGGAAAGCCTGTCGGATGCGGAGCTGCTCTCCGTCATACTGCGCACGGGTTCCAAAGGAGAATCGGCATTGGAGCTGTCAAGGAAGGTGCTCGCCGGATACGGCGGAAAAAGCGGCCTGCTGGGCATTTATCACATGTCGATTTCTGATTTAATCAAGGTGCGCGGCGTCGGCAGGGTAAAGGCAGTCCAGCTCAAATGCGTGGCAGAGCTGTCCAAGCGTTTTGCGCGCACGACCTTTTCTGATACGGTTTCTTTTACAAATCCATCTGATGTAGCAATGTATTACATGGAGGAGCTGCGCCACTGTGAGCAGGAGACGCTGATCCTCGTGATGTTAAACAGCAAGGGACGCCTGATTCGGGATAAAGTGATCTCGAAGGGGACGGTACGTTCTTCGCTGATCTCGCCGCGTGAAATTTTTATCGAGGCGCTGCATCACGGAGCCGTCAGCATATTGCTTCTGCACAATCATCCAAGCGGGATACCGGATCCGAGCAGGGAGGACGTTCTTCTGACGCTGCGCGTAAAGGAAGCGGGCGCGATGCTCGGCATTGAGCTGCTGGACCATATCATCATCGGCGACCGTCAGGCGGTAAGCATGCGGGAGCAGGGAGTCTGGCAGAATGAATAGATTGGGGAATGCACAATGTTATTTCATAAGGTTTGCGGGATCGATCTGGGAACGGATACGATCAAGATAAAAGATAAAAGCGGAAAGCGTTTTTTATACAGCCGGAATCTTCTTGCAGTAAGAGAGGGCGGTCAGGTGCTTGCAGTGGGGGACGAGGCGTATGAGATGTACGAGAAGAATCCCGAAAACGTCGATGTCATCTGGCCGATGGCAGGCGGCGTGATCGCGAATCTGACCGGAACGGAAAAAGTATTGACGTATCTGCTTAAAAATTTTGCCGGAATATTTCATTCCGGTGCGTCTTTATATATCGCGGTGCCAAGCGACATCACACAGGTCGAGAAGCGCGCCTTTTTCCATGTGATGCGCACAAAGATCGGCGCAGGCAGCATCAGACTCGTCGATAAGGGGATCGCGGATGCGGTAAGCGCGGAGCTTCCGGTACTGTCCTCAAGGGGACATATGGTCGTGAACATCGGCGCGGATACGACGGAAATATCGGTGATCTCTTCCGGAAAGGTGATCCTTTGTCAGACGCTCAAGATCGGCGGACGCCGTCTTGACGAGGACATTGCGACGATGGTGCGCCGCAAGTTCAACTTAAGCATCGGATGCAGGACGGCGGAATCGCTGAAAAACAATCTTGCGTTTATGATCAACGGTCCGAAGCTTGAACAGAAGGTCTTCGGCATCCATACGCTCTCAGGGCTTCCGAAGTCAGAAATGATCCCTTCGCTTGCAGTGAGCGTGGCGATCATTGACTCGATCGATATGATCATCGAAAATATAAAATCAGTATATGACAGAATACCGCCGCAGCTTATGAAGGATATTATGCGCGAGGGCATTTACCTCTCAGGCGGCGTTTCCATGATCCTCAATCTTCCTGAGTATATCAGCCGTGAGATGGGGGTTGCGATCCACCATATTCAGGATCCGAAGTACAGTACGATCCGCGGTCTGGTAGAGATCATGAATAATAAAGATTTAAGGCAGTCTACATATACGCTCAATGATCTGACTGCGATGAGATAAGGCGGGAGATTATGAAAAAAAAGACGAATGACAATCTGAAAAACAAGTATCTGTTAGCCGGACTCAGCGTTTTCTGTGTCCTGCTGATCGTTGTATCCTTTCTGGACGGAAATATCTTCTCGCCGGTCAAGCAGGCGAGCGGATTTCTGATCACTCCGGTACAAAAAGGGATCAACGGATTCGGACTGTGGATGTCGGGGCTTACGGATAATTTTGAGGACGCACAGACGCTGCGTAAGGAAAATGAAGAATTAAAGGCCCGTGTGGATTCTCTTACAGAAGAGAACAGCCGTCTGATACAGGATAAGGAGGAACTGCAAAGACTCCGCAAGCTGTACGAGCTC
>CATZPU010000272.1 GCA_958422845.1 uncultured Lachnospiraceae bacterium
AGGCAAGCGCAAATCGCAACCTGCTTTCATCGCATGCTTCTGCACTGACTCAGATACAGGATGAGGCGCAGGAGGAGAAGACGATGGGCGATTCCGTGGTCGTTACGCTCAACGCGCAGCTCCAGAATGCGGCGTATCAGGCGCTCGGCTCGTATAATGGCGCGATCGTTGCAATGGAGCCGGATACCGGAAAGATCTTAGCGATGGTGTCTAAGCCGGATTTTGATCCGAATGCAATCGAAGAGATATGGGAAAGCGTTGTGACGGACAGCTCAAGCAGCGTGCTTTTGAACCGTGCGACGCAGGGCTTATATCCGCCCGGTTCTACCTTTAAGATATTGACGACGCTTGCGTATATGAGGCAGGAGCCGTCCAAGTTTCGGAATTTCTCGTATGACTGCACCTCAAAGCTTACTGTGGATGACGTTACGATCAACTGCTACAATGGTTCGGTGCATGGACAGGAGGATCTAAAGAGCGCGTTTGCACATTCCTGCAATACGGCGTTTTCCACGATCGGTCTGGAACTGGATAATGACGAGTTCCATTCTCTGTGTGAGGAATTTTTGTTTAATAAATCGCTGCCGACAAAGCTGCAGCACAGTACGTCGCAGTTTAAACTGGACGGGGATTCGTCATACGGAGAGGTAATGACGACAGCGATCGGTCAGGGCAACACGCTCGTAACGCCGCTTCAGATGGCACTTATCACGTCCACGATCGCAAACGGCGGTATTATGATGAAACCGTATTACGTGGACCGTATCCAGACGTACGACGGCGATACGGTATCGAGAACAAAGCCTTCGCGCTATAAGCGTCTGATGACGACGGAAGAAGCGAGAATTCTGACGGAATATATGCAGGAGACGGTAAAGAGCGGAACTGCCACAGCGCTTAGCTGGTATGATTTTACGGCTGCCGGAAAAACGGGATCGGCAGAGTATGTGTCAAACGGGTACGAGGGAACACATTCCTGGTTTGTCGGATTCTCCAATGTAGACGATCCGGATCTCGTAGTTGCAGTCATTGCAGAGGACGGCGGCACGGGAAGCGAGACGGCAGTGCCGATCGCGTCACAGATATTTCAGGCGTATTACAGCATATACGGGCATTAAGTCGAAAAATATTTCGTGAATCATGCTTTTTGGCTGCGTGTATTTTATGTTGCGTGATTGAAAAAAAAGAGTTATACTGAGAACAGTCATTTGTGGCACACGCAGACAGGAGGGATTGCAATGATCGAAGCAACAAGCTGTGGCGGTGTGGTGATTTTCAGAGGAAAGATACTTGTTCTGTATAAGAGCTACAAGAATAAGTATGAGGGCTGGGTTCTGCCGAAAGGAACGGTGGAGGAAGGCGAGGATTACAAGGAGACGGCGGCCAGAGAGGTTCTGGAGGAGACCGGCGTCCGTGCCTCTATTATCAAATATATCGGAAAAAGCCAGTACACATTTAATGTTCCCGAAGATACGGTGGCAAAGGACGTACACTGGTATTTGATGATGGCGGACAGCTATTACAGCAAACCACAGCGGGAGGAGTATTTTATCGACTCAGGATATTACAAATATCATGAAGCGTATCATCTTCTGAAATTTGCAAACGAGAAGATGATTCTGGAAAAAGCGTATAATGAATATTTGAATCTGAAAAAGAATAATCTCTGGGGAAGCAAAAAATACTTTTGAGACCACCTGATGCCGGCATCCGCGGCTGCGGAATGCCGGTATTTCATAATATAGATGACAGAGAGTTTTCATTTTGTATATTATGATGCGCGCGTATGCAAAAGACAGGAAAGTCAGAATGAGCGGAGGGCGAAGATGGAATGGCATAAACGGCTGTATCTGGGCGCTGCGGCGAAAAAAAAGAAAGATAGCCTGATTCAAAAGATAGAAGAGGGGAAAACTTTGTTTAACGTTTATCTCGTGACGCTTTCGGGAAATGAGCAGAATCAGCTTGAGATCATTCCGTCGTGGAACCTGAAATTCTGGTATACGAGAGAAAATTGTCCGTGTATAGTCGGACTGGCATGCGGGCAAGCGGAAGCAGAGGAGCTCGTATGCAGGATCGTTCAGGAGGTCTATGAAAAAACGGGCAAAGCGGACCTGCGGGCATATTTTGCCGTATAAATGATAAGAAAAACATTGGTATTACAGAGAGGGCAGCAGGAGAGAATATGCTACATATTATTCTGGGTATACTAAAGGTCATCGGTATTATTATCGGGGTTGCACTGCTTTTGCTTTGTACCGTACTGCTTAGTATCGTGTTTGTTCCGGTTCGGTACCGGATGGAAGCAGTAAAAGAGCCGGAGCGGACGGATGTGAAGCTTCGGGTGACGTGGCTTTTGCATGCCGTAAGCGTTTTGCTGTATGCGGACGTGACAGGAGCTGTGTCAGTGACTGTGCGTTTGTTCGGCATACATCTTCCCCTGCATGGAGAAAAGGGCAGGAAAAACGCAGAGACCGGAAAGCGCGGCAGAGGCAGACGGAAAAAGAGGGCAGAAGAAAGCATACCGGAGATTTCAAAAGCAGAAACACGGGCAGAGGAAATATGGGAGACTTCCGAAACAAAAACCTCGACCGAAGAGATATGGGATATTTCGGAAGCGGAAGCTCCAACAGAGGAGATACTGGATATTTCGGAAACAGAAACTCCGACAGAAGAAATAAGGGGAATTTCCGAAACGAAAAGAGAAGATGAGGATTCGGCGGAGATTCCTGAAACACAAAAAATATCGGTATATGAAAAAATCAG
>CATZPU010000273.1 GCA_958422845.1 uncultured Lachnospiraceae bacterium
GACTGCTTACGCACAGACCGAAGGATACGTACCGGTTACTGCAAAGGCACAGCAGTCCGATGCATATCAGGACTATCTGTCGCGCTGCGGCGAGGATAATGCTACCTATTACGATGTAAAAATAAAAGCGTCAAAGCTGCTGCTTGACAACGTCTCAAACACCTTCACCACTCCGGTATTTAACGGCTCCACCTCGCTGCGCGACGCCTCCGGACAGATGATCGAAAACGTCGTCAAAGCCACACGACGCAAACAGACCGTAGATGACGCTTTTATGGAACAGCTTTTCAGCGATGTGACTTCTTTGTATCATCTGAATGAAGCAGGCGCCATGTCCGGCTCAAAGGCTGACCTTGGACCGCTTCCGAAAACTGCCGTTCTTCTGCTTGGAACACTTGCGTTTACGTGGCTGTGCATCTTTTTGTACGTGCTGTCACATCATCTTACAAATAAACATTGATTTCCTTCGATTTTGGGGTATAATGAAATTGTTCTGACGAACAGTATTTTAGAAAAGGAGAATTCTTATGAAAAAATCGATAGCTTTTCTTTTAACACTTTCTCTTACATGCGCATTCTCAGGCGCTGCATTTGCTGAGGAGAGCACAGAAACTGTGACAGAAGCAGCGACTGAAGCAGTGTCAGAGGCTTCTACTGAAGCAGATTCCGAAGCTTCCACTGAGGCGGCTGAGGACGAGACAGAGGTAAAATCCGAGGGCGTTATGACGTATGAAGAGTACATGGCAGCCGAAGTAGACACAGAAGTAGTGATTGAGACTTACGTACAGGCAAAACAGTCCTGGTGGGAGGACAAGGCTACTCTCTATACACAGGATCGCGACGGCGCTTACTTCATCTATGACATGGCCTGCTCCGAGGAAGATTACGAGAAGCTCGTACCGGGAACAAAGATCAAGGTAACCGGCTACAAGGCTGAGTGGTCCGGCGAGATCGAGATCATGGACGCTACATTTGAATTCGCTGAGGGTGAGGAATATATCGCTCCGATCGAAGACATGACAGAACTGCTCGGAACAGACGAGCTTATTGAGAACCAGAATAAATACGTTGCATTTAAGGGCATGACGGTAGAAGGCTCCGGTGAAAACGCAGATCAGCCGTACCTCTACAACTGGGACGGCTCCGGCGCAGAGGGAGACGACCTGTACTTCAACGTATCTTTAAACGGCGAGACATACACATTTGTTGTTGAGTCCTATCTGTGCGACAGCGAGTCAGACGTATACAAAGCCGTAAAAGAGCTTAAGATCGGCGACAAGATCGATATGGAAGGCTTCCTGTACTGGTATGAGGGTGTAAATCCGCACATCACATCTGTGACAGCTGCAAAATAAGCTGCGAAATATTCATTGAATTTAAAAGGGACGGGACTGTTGTAAAATACGGATTCCGGCGGAAAATCACCCGAAAGGGTACCGCCTGATATATTTTGCAACTGCCCGCCCTTTTTCTATTGTCTTTTATCCCTTTTCATGTGTTGATTTTCCGTCAACCGCTTCTTTTCTGCCATCTTTCCCCTGTTCGTGTATCGTTACGGCAGCATATCCGCGATCATACTGCTTTACTTCCGTTTTCCAAGCTCCCAGAAGGCTACCGCGCCTGCCGCGGCGACATTGAGCGAATCCACGCCGTGCGACATCGGTATCTTCACCGTATAATCGCAGTCCGCAATCGTCTTTTTCGCTAGCCCGTCTCCCTCTGTACCGAGCACGACCGCAAGTTTTTCTGCCGATGCAAGCTGCGGATCGTCAATGCTTAAGGAATCATCGCAAAGCGCCAAAGCAGCAGTCTTAAATCCGAGACTGCGAAGATACATCGTCCAATCCTCCGTCTTCATATAAGTCCATGGGATCTGGAATACTGTTCCCATACTTACTCTTGCCGCACGTCGGTAAAGCGGATCGCTGCATCCCTGTGTCAGCAGCACTGCATCCATATGGAGCGCGGCGGCGCTGCGAAAGATTGCTCCGACATTGGTAGGATTTACTACATTTTCAAGCACCGCGATACGGCGCGCGCCTGCGCATACTTCCTCCACATCCGGTAAAGTCCGGCGGTTCATCGCACACAACATTCCGCGCGTCAGTTTAAATCCTGTCAGCTTTGTCAGAATCTCCAGTCCGGCAGTATAGACCGGAATCTCAGGAAAGCGCTGTAAGATCTCCTGCGCCTCCCCTGCAAGCTGCCCCTTCTCCGCCAGAAAAGATACCGGCTCGTATCCTGCATCCAGCGCACGCCCGATCACCTTCGGACTCTCCGCAATAAAAATCCCGTTTTCCGGCTCCCGATACCGCAAAAGCTGTACCTCGGAAAGCCGCGCATAAATATCAATCTCCGCTGCCGATAGATCTTTGATTTCTATGATATTCCTCATGATGACGCTCTCCTGTTCTTTCACACTCTGTATCTCTTATACAGTATCCCGATTGTTCCGCAGCATTTCGCTTTCCCGCAATAAAAATACTGGTCGGCCAGTCGGCACCTCCGATTGCAGAAAAAGAATCCCCGTCTATGAGAACATTCATCGTCTCCCCCTCTTCTGCGGTCATCTCCGCGGTAAGCGCATTTCCCGCCTCATCAAAATACAGCGGCCAGTCAAGCGCTTTTAAAAGCTCCAGTACCTTTTCCTCCGACTGCGCATAATCCTTTACCGCAAGCCCGTCATAGCACTCTGTCACCCATTCGGCGTCATACGCTTCATTGATCTGTACCGGATTTTTCTCCTCATCCTCTGTCGGAT
>CATZPU010000274.1 GCA_958422845.1 uncultured Lachnospiraceae bacterium
ATATAATAGGTCAGTCACTTTGATATCATCTTTAAAACGTTTTCCCGGTGCGGACGGTACTACGAATCTCCTGCCCTTATCCGCGTGAATGATCTCTCCTGCCTTGCGGAACTGCTCTGCGCTTGCCAGAGAGCTTCCGCCGAATTTGACTACCTTCTTCATCATGAGTTTCCTCCAAATTTTTTCATACTCCTGCCGTTACATTTTTCCCTGATCTCTCATACATCTGTACTTTTTCACGAACACATCTATGCTGCGCCCGCTCTCGTGTTTTTACACAACTCTCACAGAGCACGCTTTTGCTGCGGCACTCAGCCGCAGACTACGTCTCCCATATCGTAAAAGCCTGCCGGCTTCCCTGCCATATATTTTGCCGCCTGTACGGCGCCCTTTGCAAACACGCCCTTTGAATAAGCCGTGTGCTTAAATTCGATCACTTCATCAAGCCCTGCAAAGATCACCTCGTGCTCACCGACGATATTGCCGCCGCGCACCGCACTGATACCGATCTCGTACTTATCTCTTTTTCTGCGCTCCTTACTTCTGTCATACGTATAATCGTACTTTTCTTCAAGCGCTTCATTCAGGCTGTCTGCCAGAGCAAGCGCCGTTCCGCTCGGCGCGTCGACCTTAAGATTGTGATGCTTCTCTACGATCTCCATATCGAATCCTGCCGGAGCAAGCAGCTTTGCCGCGTCTTTTAAAAGCTTCAAAAGCATATTGATGCCAAGAGACATATTCGCAGACTTCATCACCGCCGTCTTAGCAGAAGCCGCTTTGATCTTTTCTATCTGCTCCTGTGTATATCCGGTCGTACAGAAAATAGCGGCAACCCCTTTGTCTGTACAGTAATCGATCAGCCCGTCAAGCGCCTTCGGTGATGAAAAGTCGATCACCACGTCAGCCTTTACATCACAGTCTGCGATATTCGTAAATACCGGATACGGCTTATCCCCTTTATCCTCCAGATCGATTCCTGCCACGATCTGCGCGTCCTCATCAGCCGCCACGATCTCTGTGACTGTCCGTCCCATATAACCGTTGCAGCCGCTCATAATAATTCTAACCATGTTTTTCCTTCTTTCTTTATATTTCCATCCGTTTTCTACAACAGCCCGTATGCTTCCATTGCTTTTTTGAGGCGCGCCAGATTGTGCTCCTCCATCTCACACAGAGGCCCGCGCATCGGTCCGACTTCTTTTCCCATCAGATTGAGCGCCGTCTTTACCGGAATCGGATTGACCTCACAGAACAGAGCGTCGACCAGATCGATCGCCTTTAGCTGAAGCTCGCAGCTTTTCTTTGTATCTCCCTCCAGATATGCAGCGACAATATCATGCGTCTGGCGCGGCGCAACGTTCGACAGAACGGAGATCACACCGCAGCCTCCAAGCGACATAATAGGCACGATCTGATCGTCGTTTCCCGAATACAGCTCTACCTTATCTCCGATAAGGCTCATGATCTTTGCCACCTGAGAGATATTTCCGCTTGCTTCTTTCACTCCGACGATATTTTTTACATTTGTCACAAGGTCTGCAAGCGTCTCCGGCTGAATATTGCAGCCTGTCCTGCTTGGCACATTGTATAAGATGATCGGCAGTGAAACGGAATTTGCGATCTGCGTATAATGAAGCTTCAGCCCTTTCTGAGTCGCCTTATTGTAGTACGGCGTCACGAGAAGCAGCGCGTCCGCTCCTGCCTTTTCCGCTTCCTGTGAGAGATAGACCGCCGTCTGCGTACAATTAGAGCCTGTACCAGCGATCACAGGTATCCGCTTTGCCACCTTATTGATCGCATAACGGATCACATCGAGATGCTCCTCGTGAGAAAGTGTCGAAGATTCTCCTGTCGTACCGCAGATGATGATCGCGTCTGTTCCGCCTGCGATCTGCTCCTCTAAAAGCTCTCCGAGCTTGTCATAATTTACTTCGCCATTGTCATACATCGGCGTAACGATCGCTACGCCCGCGCCCTTAAAAATAGCCATAATGTTCCTCCTTATCTATTGTGAAAAAAGGTGAGCCGACAAACAACAAAGGGGACTGTCCGAAGCAGCCCCCAAAGAATCCGTAAGTATCACTTCTTCAGATAGCTCCCCATCGAATACGATGACAGTCATATGATTATTCATCATATGCCCAAGATAAACAGATTTCGGTTCTGCTCTCTTTCGGCGTTCTCCCCTTTCCTCAGCATTCATCTGTGTCCGAACACATCCTGCTGTATACTGTTGAATCACGCGACCTCTATCCTGTCTCAATTTCCTACACTATATCATTCGCACGTTATCCTGTCAACGTATTTATCAAATATCTCTTTCCCTGCGGTATGCCGTGCCAAGCTCCGTGACCTCATCTACATACGGCCACAGCTCCTCACAGCGGTTCGTCCCCGTCAGATACAGCGCCATCTCGTCCCCGACTGAATCGATCAGATTGATCAGCTCCTCCATCGTGACGATGCCCTTATCGGTAAGTCCGAGTATCTCATCGAGGATCAGTACGTCGCACTCCTCCGTCACAAGAACCTTTTTTGCGAAATTGAGGCCGTTCTTGATATTCTGGATCTCATCCTCTTTTTCCCGCTCTGTCAGACTCTCGAAATTTTCCGGAAACTTCTCAAAGCGAAACATCTTGATCTCCGGCTCGAGACGTTTAAAATAGTCAAGGCATTCGCAAGACTGCTTTTCTTTTAAAAACTGGATCAGCACGACACTCTTGCC
>CATZPU010000275.1 GCA_958422845.1 uncultured Lachnospiraceae bacterium
GCTCTCCCTTAAGTGTAACTGTATCAAGTCCGATATGGATCAGGATCTCTGTACCTGCCTCAGACGTCACAGCTACCGCATGCTTTGTCTCAAACAGCATAGCCACTGTACCGTCTACCGGAGCGACTACCTTACCTACAGCCGGCTTGATTGCCATACCTTTTCCGATGATCTCCTGTCCGAATGTCGGATCGCTCACCTCAGAGATAGCTACTGCCTCTCCTTCGATCGGAGCGCCGATCACTTCTGCCTTTGCCTTTTTACCAAAACCAAGTTTTTCTTTTAATGAACCTAACATGTTCTGCCTCCTTTATATGTGCTTATTCTTCATCTAATTTGTAAAGATCTGCAAACACTCTTCTGATATGTACTGCCAGATACGTGATCTCGTCCTGCGAGATCGTACAGGTCTCGTATCTGTCGCTGATATATGCGGCGATCCTCTCGCTGCATCCGTATTCATCGGGATACATTCTGCGGATCATCTCTGACAACTCTGTTTCTCCGTCATCTAATATCTGGTTCGTAAAGATCCTGTGTACGAGAAACTTCAGATGCGTCACCAGCCGCGAATAGTGCAGACTGTTCTCGTCAAGCGCCGTTCCCATATATTCCTCGATGATCTCAAGTACCTCGTGGATCGTTGAGGTGATCTTCATCGTATTGTTCATGTCGGTATTGTACTCGGCATTTACAAGATGAAGCGCAACGGAAGCCGCTTCGTCATTTTTAAGCTCCACTCCAAGCTCCTTGCGGATCAGGCTGATGGCATACTCGCCGATCAGGTATTCGCTCGGATAGAACGTCTTTACTTCCCACAAAAGCGGATTCGGAAAATCGATCCCCGCTTTTACTCTCTGGAGCACAAAATCTATGTGATCCGTCAGTGTTATGTAAATATTCGGATTCATCCGGTTCTTCAATATCTGCTTTGCATAATCGATGATCTTTACCGAGATCTGTATATGCTCAAGCGGCATCTTGCGAAGCAGCTCTGTCAGCTTTCCGCGCATGCTCTCATCTTTGAGCCGGAAGATCTTCTCGACCTTATCCATGCAGATCTCCTGTCCTGCCTTGGAATGAAATCCGAGGCCGCGTCCCATCAGGATCAATTCTTCCTTATTATCATCGAATGCACTGATTATATTATTGTTGATTACCTTTGCTATATACATGACAAACAACTCCAAAAAACAAAAAAAACCAAATCTCAGTAGACTGCTCCTATCGCGCTTCACCGTCTACCAGAATTGGTTTTGCCTGCTAACCAGTAACAATCCAAACTGTATTTAGTTGTAATTTTTTATCTGTCCCTATCATACTACTTCTAAACGGAAATGTCAACGAAAATTTATTTTTCTTTTATTTTTCCTTTAGATTTTCATAAGAATCATAAAATCGACAAAAGAAAAATCTGTATAATGTATGAACTACACTATACAGATATCTTTCAGCAGGGGTTGAGAGAATCGAACTCCCACTAAGAGTTTTGGAGACTCCTGTCATACCACTTGACCAAACCCCTATAATCGCTCACCAGTCATTTATACCACACTATAAGGATATTGTCAAATGTTTTTGCAGAAAAATTTTAAGCCTGCGTACGGCTGCCGGACGCTTACAGCACTGCCAGAATCGCATCGCGCACGCTGCGCACTCCGATCAGCGTAATGCCTGATACGTCCTTTACCTGCTTTTTGCAGACTTCAGGAAGGATCACCGTATCGAAGCCGAGCTTTTGCGCCTCGCGCACACGCTGAAGCGGCATGCTCACGGAACGCACCTCTCCGCTTAAGCCTATCTCTCCGAAAGCGATCGTCTTTTCACTGATCGGCTGATCCTTCATGCTGGAAGCGATCGCCAGAACAATGCCAAGATCAAGCGCAGGCTCGTTCATACGGATGCCGCCTGCGATATTCACGTAAGCGTCGCACGCAGAAAGCCCAAGCCCTGCACGCTTTTCAAGCACCGCCATCAAAAGATTGACTCTGTTTAGATCTGTTCCGGCGGCTGTCCTTCGCGGAAACGCGAGATTGCTGCGGCAGACGAGCGCCTGTACCTCAAGGAGCACAGGTCTCGTCCCTTCCATCGTACAGGCGACGACAGAACCGGAAGCTCCCTCCGGCTTGCCCTCAAGCATATATTCTGATGGATTTTTCACCTCGGCAAGCCCCGTCTGCCTCATCTCGAATACGCCGATCTCATTCGTAGAGCCGAAGCGGTTCTTCACGCCGCGCAGCACGCGGTAGGCTGCATGGCGGTCGCCCTCGAAATAAAGCACCGTATCGACCATATGCTCCAGTACGCGCGGTCCGGCGACTACGCCCTCTTTCGTCACATGACCGACGATAAAAATAGAAATATTCATGCCCTTTGCGATCTGCATAAGCGCTGCGGTCGACTCCCGCACCTGAGAGACGCTGCCCGGCGCTGACGAGACATTCTCACTGTACATCGTCTGGATCGAATCGATGATGACGATCTCCGGAGCAGACGAGGCGATCGCCTCCCGTATGTCCTCCAGATTCGTCTCGCACAGAAGCAAAAGCTCCTGCGTGAATTCGCCCATCCGTTCCGCCCTCATCCTGATCTGCTGCAGGGATTCCTCGCCTGAAATGTAGAGCACTTTTTTTCCGCTGCATGAAAGATTCCTGCACACCTGTAAAAGCAGCGTTGACTTTCCGATGCCGGGATCTCCTCCTACCAAA
>CATZPU010000276.1 GCA_958422845.1 uncultured Lachnospiraceae bacterium
TATTCTTCAACTGCTTTGTCCAGATATCCTTTACCTGATTCATGAGATCAGCCTGATTGATCTCTTTTCCAAGGTACTGAAGATAAACGCTTTCTTTCACCGTATCCTTCTTTGCAGGAGCTTTCTTTGCAGCAGCCTTCTTTACCTCAGCCTTTACTGCCTCTGTCTTTTCTTCTGCTTTTTCTGCAACTTCTTTTACGGTTTCAGCCGCAGCCTTTGCCACCTTTGCAGTCGCTTTCTTCACTGTTTTCGGTGCTTCCTTCACTTCCTCTGCTGCTTTTTTCACAGCCTTCGGTGCTTCCTTCACCTCAACAGCTACCTTAGCTGCTGCTTCTTTGGCAACTACTTCAGCATCCTTAACAACCTTCTTCATAACAATCCTCCTAAAATCTCTATACCTGCACCATGCAAATCACCGCATATCATGCAGTATGAAATACATCACAAAGAATCATATACTAATTTGTCATACATTGCAAGCCAAAATTTCCGGCAAAAATCGACAGGAATCTGAAATTTTGCATAAAAATCAGCAGATTTTTTCTCGTTTTGGCTCCATCGTCACATGCAGTCCGAGTTTTTTCAAAGTATTTAAGTCGACCTTTGAGAGTCGTGCCGAGCAGTGCAGCTCGCAGCCGTTCAGATCTCCCATCACATCCAGCGCTTTTTGCGCATCCTCATTTTCTACGGCGCTGATCGAAAGTGCAATCAGTGTCTCATCCGTATGCAGGCGCGGATTGCGGCTACCGAAATACTGCGTCTTGAGCTTCTGGATCGGCTGGATCGCCTTTTCGGATATCAAAAGCTTTTCGTGATCGATTCCTGCCAGCTCTTTCAGCGCATTTAAGAGTACAGCCGAACACGGTCCGAGTAAGTGTGAAGTCTTTCCGGTGATCACGCGTCCGTCCGAAAGCTCGATCGCCGCGCTCGTAAGACCGCGCTTTTCTTCCAGAGCATTCGCAGCCGAGACACACCTGCGGTTGTCTGTAGTGATGCCAAGCTGCTGCATCAGAAATTCGATCTTGAACAGCTCGTCCTCCGTCGCTTCAAGGTCAGCCTTTCGTATCAGAGAATCATAATACCTGCGCAGGATCTCCTGCTTCGACGCCTCGCAGCACGCTTCGTCGTCAACGATGCAGTAGCCTGCCATATTTACGCCCATATCGGTCGGGGATTTGTACGGACTGCTTCCAAATATCTTCTCAAACATCGCATTAAGCACAGGAAAGATCTCAATGTCTCTGTTGTAATTGACCGTCGAGACACCGTACGCGCTCAGGTGGAAGGAATCGATCATATTTACATCGTTCAGATCGGCTGTCGCAGCCTCATATGCAAGATTGACCGGATGCGAAAGCGGCAGATTCCACACAGGAAACGTCTCAAATTTGGCATATCCGGCGCGGATTCCTCTCTTATGTTCGTGATAAAGCTGCGACAGGCATGTCGCCATTTTTCCGCTGCCCGGTCCCGGAGCCGTGACAACGACAAGCGGATGCGTCGTTTCAATATAGTCGTTTTTGCCGTATCCGGCTTCGCTGACGATCAGCGAAATATTTTTCGGATACCCTTCAATACGGTAATGGCAATAGACCGGTATCCCCTGCTTTTCAAGCTTTGCCTTAAATACATCTGCAAGCCCCTGCCCGCGATACTGCGTCAGCACCACGCTTCCGACGTAAAGACCGTGGCTGCGGTAAATACCGATCAGGCGGAGCACATCATCATCATAAGTAATATCAAGATCAGCCCGCACTTTATTCTTCTCAATATCCTCTGCATTGATCACGATCACGATCTCTGCCTGATCCTTTAACTGTAAAAGCATCTGGAGCTTGCTCGACGGGGCAAATCCCGGAAGAACGCGCGACGCATGGTAATCATCAAAGAGCTTTCCGCCAAACTCAAGGTAAAGTTTATTGTCAAACATGGAAATCCGCTCTCTGATCTTTTCAGACTGCATACGAAGATATTTCTGGTTGTCAAATCCTGTTCTCATTGTTTTCTCCTCTATCCTGTTCTGATCTCTTTATTTTTCTGTACATAAGTATACGACATTTTGAGACGAATATCTATTACATTTTACAAAACATATATTTTTTTAGTTATATGTCATTAGTCCTAAAAAAAAGATAAAATCGCTTGCTTTTTTAGAAATTTTTGCTATAATATATTTGAGACAATTTGACTTGGAAAGGTTGGTATAAGATGAATATCGGATTTATCGCACACAACAGTAAAAAGACTTTGATCGAAAACTTCTGTCTCGCATATAAGCATATCCTCTCCAAACACAATTTATATGCTACCGGAAGTACCGGCAGGCGCATTGAAGACGTCACGAATTTAAAGGTATACAAATTTCTCCCCGGCAGCGTCGGCGGTGATAAACAGCTTATCGATATGATAGAGCGTAATTGTATGGATATGGTCATCTTCTTTTACAATCCGATGATGACAAGCCCGAATTCACCCGATAGTTACGCGATATCACGCTGCTGCGACGAATACAATATCCCGATCGCCACGAATATCGCGACAGCCGAATCACTCGTACTCGGACTGGCACGCGGCGACCTTGACTGGCGTCTGAACATCCGCTCAGATGATTTTTAAAAACACACATCAGAATCTTCACCGGACATGCTTTGCAGAAAGGTTCCCCCTTCTCAAAGCATGTCTTTTATTCT
>CATZPU010000277.1 GCA_958422845.1 uncultured Lachnospiraceae bacterium
GCTTCGGCGTTTCAAAGGATCTGCAGCAGAGCAGGGCGTTTTGCATTACTCCGGGATTTTCCACGCCGGATTGGGCAAAAGGCGCCGTCATGTATCAGATCTTTACAGACAGATTTTATAACGGCGATACGGGAAACGACGTACTTGACCGCGAATATTCGTATATCGGGGCTCATACGGAGCGCGTGACCGACTGGAATAAGATTCCTGCGGAAATGGGCGTGCGTGAGTTTTACGGCGGAGATTTGCAGGGCGTGATCGATAAGCTGGATTATTTGCAGGAGCTTGGCGTGCAGGTGCTGTATTTCAATCCGCTGTTTGTATCGCCTTCCAATCACAAATATGATATACAGGATTACGATTATATAGACCCGCATTTTGGAAAGATCGTCCGCGATACGGGGAGCACGCTGCTTGAATGGGATCAGAGCAACCGCGGCGCGTCGCGCTATATCAACCGCGTGACAGGACTTGACAATCTGGAAGCGAGCAATGAGCTGTTTATCCGGCTCGTAGAAGAGCTTCACAAAAGAGGGATGCGGATCATCATCGACGGCGTGTTCAATCACTGCGGTTCGTTTAATAAATGGATGGATCGGGAGCGCATTTATGAGCATCGCGCAGGATATGAAAAGGGCGCTTATATTACGGGAGACAGCCCGTACCGTTCGTTTTTTAAGTTTTACAACGAACATGAATGGCCCTACAATACTTTTTATGACGGCTGGTGGGGGCACGATACGCTTCCGAAGCTGAACTATGAGGAATCCCCGAAGCTGGAGGAGTATATATTACAGATCGCAAAAAAATGGGTATCGCCGCCCTACAATGTGGACGGCTGGAGGCTTGACGTAGCCGCAGACCTTGGGTTTAGTCCGGAGTATAATCATGAATTCTGGCGCAGATTCCGGACGGCAGTCAAGGAAGCAAATCCCGATGCGATCATTTTGGCGGAGCATTACGGAGATGCGGCGGGCTGGCTGCAGGGAGATCAGTGGGATACGGTAATGAACTATGACGCTTTTATGGAGCCGGCGACATGGTTTTTCACGGGGATGGAGAAGCACAGCGATGAATATCGGGCAGATCTGTACGGAAATGCAGACGCTTTTATCGGCGCTATGGTCTACCATATGGCGAGCTTTATGGCTCCGTCCCTGCAAGTGGCAATGAATGAGCTGTCAAACCACGATCATTCGCGTTTCCTCACAAGGACGAACGGAAAGGTAGGCAGACTGCATACGCTTGGAGCGGATGCGGCAAGCGAGGGAATCCGGCCGGAGGTTATGAGGGAGGCCGTTGTCATGCAGATGACATGGCCGGGCGCTCCGACTGTCTATTACGGAGATGAAGCAGGCGTATGCGGTTTTACCGATCCTGACAACCGCAGGACGTATCCGTGGGGGCATGAGGATGGGCAGATGCTTGCGTTCCACAAACGCGCGATCGCGCTGCACCGCAAGTATCCGGTGCTGACGCACGGCTCTCTTCGGTTTTTGCACAGCTCCTATAATTGTCTCGCCTATGCGAGATTCAGTCGTGAAAGCCAGATCGTCGTGATCTTTAATAACGATGTACAGGAGAAGGAGCTGTGTGTTTCTGTATGGGAAGCGGGTGTGACGAATGAACAGCTTCTCCGGCAGATATTTGCAACGGACGCGCAGGGCTTTTCAGAGGAAGAGCTGATCTATCCGGTACATTCCGGCAGCGTAACGGTGCGTTTAAAGCCGACGTCCTCGATCGTCCTTATAGCGGAGGAAGCAGTCAGCGTGCGCGGAGCGGGAGAGTCTCTGGAAGAAAAACGCAGACGCTTTGCATCAGAGGAAATGCCTTCCGAAGAGATACCGGAAGACTCAAGAGAAGAGGAGTTTATGGAGTATACGGCGAAGGCGGAGACGGCGCATGGAACGTGGCAGGAGGTCGACGAAGCGTCTGAGACGGCGCAAAAAGAGGCTGCTGCGGCAAGCGAGGACGCCTCCCAAAGACGACGGGACGAGCAGGAAAACGGCTCAGGGAGAGGACACTGGAACAGTCATTTTCCATGGAAAAAGCCGCCTCACAGGTCGTAGGAAGTCACGGAGCATACGGAAAATCAGGGCTTTGGTGAACAGAGAAAACAGGAACAAATTAAGAAAGTATCAAGATTGTTTTAATGACAGCTTCCTTTTCTTTTGCCGGATGTCAGTATAAAATAAAAGAACAGACAGATACAGACGGATAAAGGGATAGAAGAGGAGATACACAGGATGAAGAAAAGAACGATATGGATCACGGTGGTGCTTCTGTTGCTGCTCGCAGGCGTGGCAGGGGCGTATATTGCGATCGGTTCGTATTACGAGACGCATTTTTTTGAAAATGTCTCGATCAACGGGATCGATGTATCAGACCTGACTGCGCAGGAGGCGGAAAAGCTGATCGCGCATCAGGCAGAGGATTACCGCGTGGCTCTCGTGACGAAAGAGGGCGCGCAGGAGGTCATCGAGGGGGCTGATATCGGGTATCGTTTTGTCTCCGGCGGCGAGGTGCAGAGATTTCTCGACGAACAGAATGCGTTTGCATGGCTTCCGGCGTATCTTGGCGCAGGAAAACGGTATACGATGGAAACGTCGATGACGTATGACGAAGAACTGCTGGAGACGGCGCTTGCATCACTTGCCTGTATGCAGAAAGAGAATGTCACT
>CATZPU010000278.1 GCA_958422845.1 uncultured Lachnospiraceae bacterium
GGTTAGAATTTAGAAGCAGCATGAAAAGCACATTTTTATACATGCAAAAGAAGAAAAGGAGAAAATACTATGGCAAAAGTAGGAATTGTTATGGGCAGCGATTCAGATATGCCCGTGATGAGTAAGGCGGCAGATATGTTGGAGAAATTCGGTATTGATTATGAGATGACCATCATCTCTGCACACAGAGAGCCGGAGGTATTTTTTGAATATGCAAAGACGGCAGAGGAGAAAGGCTTCAAGGTGATCATCGCAGGAGCAGGCATGGCGGCGCATCTGCCGGGTATGTGCGCGGCGATCTTCCCGATGCCGGTCATCGGTATCCCGATGCATACGACTTCTCTGGGCGGAAGAGATTCCCTGTACTCGATCGTACAGATGCCGTCAGGTATTCCGGTAGCCACTGTGGCGATCAACGGCGGTGCGAATGCAGGTATTCTTGCGGCAAAGATACTTGCGACCTCTGATCCTGAGCTTTTACAGAAAGTAAAGGATTATGCGGCAGAGCTTAAGGAGCAGGTCGTGGCAAAAGATGCGAAGCTTCAGGAAGTAGGTTATAAGAACTACACAAAATAAAACAATATAACATCTCGAAATCATGTCGGCACATTATGGAGGAAAACGATGGATTACAAGAAAGCTGGAGTAGATATTGAAGCAGGTTACAGATCAGTAGAGTTGATGAAGGAACACGTAAAGAAAACGATGCGTGAGGAGGTGCTTGGAGGGCTCGGCGGTTTTTCAGGCGCATTTTCACTGGCTAAGATCAAGGAGATGGATGAGCCGGTGCTCTTATCCGGTACAGACGGCTGCGGAACGAAGGTCAAGCTGGCTATGATCATGGACAAGCATGATACGATCGGCATCGACGCAGTGGCTATGTGTGTCAACGACATCGCGTGCGCAGGCGGAGAACCGCTGTTTTTCCTTGACTATATCGCATGCGGCAAGAATTATCCGGAGAAGATCGCTTCTATCGTAAGCGGTGTGGCAGAGGGCTGCCTGCAGTCCGAGGCTGCGCTGATCGGCGGCGAAACGGCAGAGCATCCGGGACTGATGCCGGAAGAGGACTACGATCTGGCCGGATTTGCCGTAGGTGTGTGTGACAGAAAGGACATGATCACGGGAGAGAATTTAAAAGACGGCGATGTGCTGATCGGTATGGCTTCCACAGGCGTACACAGCAACGGTTTTTCTCTCGTAAGAAAAGTGTTCGAGATGACGAAGGAATCTCTCGATACATATTATGAGGAGCTGGGCAAAACGCTTGGCGAGGCGCTGCTTGCACCGACAAGAATTTACGTAAAGGCGCTTAAGAATATCAAAAATGCAGGCGTTACCGTAAAGGCATGCAGCCATATCACAGGCGGCGGTTTCTATGAGAACGTTCCGCGTATGTTAAAGGATGGCGTACATGCCGTGATCCGCAAGGACAGCTATCCGGTGCCGCCGATCTTTACGCTCATGGCAAAAAAAGGCGACATTGCAGAACAGATGATGTACAATACGTTTAATATGGGTATCGGCATGATCGTGGCAGTCGATCCGGCAGACGCAGACAAGGCAATGGAAGCAATGCGCGCATCAGGAGACGTACCGTATGTGATCGGCGAGATCAAAGCCGGAGAAAAAGGAGTTACCTTATGTTAAAAGCAGCGGTGATGGTATCGGGCGGAGGTACGAACCTGCAGGCGATCCTCGATGCGATAGAAAATGGAAGCATCACAAATACAAAGATCGTAAAGGTGATCAGCAACAGCCGCAGTGCGTATGCGCTTGAGCGCGCCGCAAAGGCAGGTATTCCGACACAGTGCATTACGAGAAAGGACTATCCGCAGCCTGAAAAGTTCAATGAGGCGCTGCTTGCGGCTCTGCAGGAATGCGGTGCCGATCTCGTCGTACTTGCCGGCTGTCTGGTGGTGATCCCGCAGATCGTAGTAGACGCTTTCCCGAACCGCATCATCAATATCCATCCGGCGCTTATCCCCTCGTTTTGCGGGACGGGCTATTACGGGCTCGGCGTACATGAGGCGGCGCTTGCAAGAGGCGTGAAGGTGACAGGCGCGACCGTGCATTTTGTAGACGGCGGTACCGATACGGGACCGATCATTTTACAGAAAGCAGTAGACATTCTTGAGGGTGATACGCCGGAGGTATTGCAGAGGCGTGTGATGGAGCAGGCAGAATGGGTGCTCCTGCCGCGTGCCATCGATCTGATCGCAAACGGGCGCGTGACGGTGGAAAACGGCAGAGTGCATATTCAGGAATGACGGATCTATAAAGCAGAAACGGGCAGACAACACAGCTTAGCGGTCTTTATGGCAGGATCGCTTTAAGAGTACGGAGGAAGAACATGAAAGTATTGATTGTCGGAAGCGGTGGAAGAGAGCATGCGATCGCGTGGAAGGTCGCGCAGAGTCCGAGAGTTGACGAAATTTACTGCGCTCCGGGCAATGCGGGCATTGCACAGTACGCAACGTGCGTGCCGATCGCAGCGATGGATTTTGATGCGCTTGTCGCTTTTGCAAAGGAACAGCAGATCGATCTTACGGTAGTAGGGATGGACGATCCGCTCGTGGGCGGTATTGTAGACGCATTTGAAGCGGAAGGATTACGCGTATTCGGACCGAGAAAGAATGCAGCGATCCTCGAAGGCTC
>CATZPU010000279.1 GCA_958422845.1 uncultured Lachnospiraceae bacterium
AAACATCTCTATTTCCCGGATATTCTCATCGTCCTCCACAATATAAATCAATGCCATGGATCATCCCCGCTTTCCTCTTTTCTATCATACTATTTCAAAAACAGCCGCCTGTCTATCCTTTTTGCCGCATATTTTTCAAATGCGCAGCATTATCCTGCCGCGCATCAGAACATTTCGGAACCTTCCGCTTAGTCGGCCTGCTGCATCCTCGCACGCATGTCCACCTTCGGCGTTCCCTTTATGCGCTCCGGAAGCGCATATTTGCGCTTGTATTCACGGAACTGCTCTTTGAAATATTTGTTGTCTTCCTCTTTCAGAGCGTCCAGGTACTCGTGACGTCCGA
Organism: uncultured Lachnospiraceae bacterium; assembly: GCA_958422845.1. GTDB lineage: Bacteria > Bacillota > Clostridia > Lachnospirales > Lachnospiraceae > Choladousia. The sequence goes on from CATZPU010000279.1 coordinate 344, forward strand.
ATTCATTATTTTCTGCCTGAATCAGACAGACTGCGATATTAGAACAGTGATCTGCAATACGTTTATAGCTTGTAAGCAGGTCAGAAAGGATAAATCCAAGCTCGATCGTACAGCGTCCTTCTCTGAGTCGGTCGATATGGCGCAGCTTCACTTCGTCGCCGATATCGTCAATGACTTCCTCAAGCGGCTCTACCTTTTTCGCCAGCTCGTAATTCTCTGTTTTCATCGCTTCCATCGCAAGACGCACGACCTCTCTGACAGCAGAAGAAAATACCTCAAGCTCTTCCACCGCCGCCTCGGAAAAGGCGAGGTTTTTGTCGTATATCTCCTGTGCAGCCTTTACGATATTTACCGCATGGTCGGAGATACGCTCCACGTCACCGATGCTGTGCAGAAGTACAGAAAGCGTATGGCTGTCCTTCGTCTGCATCTCATTTTTTGCCACCTGTACGAGATACGTTCCGAGACGATCCTCATACTTATCTATGATGTCCTCGTCCTCGATAACAAGCGCCACATTTTCCTCAGAAAATGTATGGAGCTGTCCGATCGCCGTATCAAGCGCTTCTACCGTTACATTTGCCATATTCGCACATACGTCGCGGCACTGTGCCATTGCAAGAGCCGGATTCTCAAGGAAACGGTTATCAAGCGCACCAAGCTCTGCAAGAGATTTCTCTGTATGGCTCTCTCCGTCCTTTACATCGCGTACCGTAAACTTTGCAAGCTTGACAAGCACCTTATTAAACGGAAGCCACAGGAGCGTTGCGAGCACGTTAAACGTGGTATGAGCCACTGCGATACCCGCCGCATTTGCGGCATCCCCAAGGAATTCGAAATGCATAAATGTATTCAGTCCATAGAATACGATCATGAAAATAACTGTACCGATCAAGTTGAAATATAGATGAACAAACGCCGTACGTTTTGCATTTTTCTTTGCGCCGATCGCCGAAATAAGCGCCGTCACACACGTACCGATATTCTGTCCCATGATGATCGGAAGCGCAGAACCGTACGAAACGGCTCCCGTCACGCAAAGCGCCTGTAAGATACCGACGGAAGCGGACGAGCTCTGGATCACAGCCGTCAGAACGGCTCCGGCGATCATACCAAGCAGCGGATTTTCAAACATCAGGAAAAGATTCGTAAATTCCGGCACGTTCGCAAGCGGCTTTACAGCGGCGCTCATCGTATCCATTCCTGTCATCAGGACCGCAAAGCCGATCATAATGGCTCCGGCATCCTTCTTCTTATCCTTCTTGGAAAACAGGATCATTGCCACACCGATAATTGCAAGGATCGGTGAAAATGATGAGGGCTTGAGCATCTGAATAAAGAAATTATCTCCCTGAAGTCCAGAAAGACTCAGCAGCCACGACGTGATCGTGGTACCGATATTCGCGCCCATGATAATGCCTACCGCGCGCTCCAGAGTCATAATTCCCGAGTTTACAAAACCTACTACCATAACGGTCGTCGCGGAAGAAGACTGTATCACAGCCGTTACGCCCGCGCCGAGCAGTACGCCTTTTATTGTGCTCGAGGTCAGCTTTTCCAGTATCTTCTCAAGCCTTCCGCCTGACGCTCTTGAAAGGCCCTCGCCCATGACATGCATTCCGTAAAGGAAAAGTGCGAGGCCTCCTACCATCGACAATATACCAAAAATGTCCATTCTCTTTCCTCCATGGCTTTCTTCGCCTATGTAAAAATATTGTAAAACACAAAGAGAATTATAATCGAATCAGGTAAAATCCAAAGTCGTTTTATGTAAAATCTAAGTAAAATGCCCCGTTTTTCCTGTTTTTCGGCATTATGCTGATGCGCTGCGAAATGCTTCTCCTGACGTTCTGCACAAAAAAACTCAGTCTTTTTCCTGTTTTCTGCCCTTTCCATGCGTAAGAAGCCAGCCCGCGCAAAGAGCAGTCAGCGGCGCTACGCTCACCAATCCCATACTTCCGACGACCGTATCGAGTATCTCGGAAGCCACATATTTGTAATTAAAGATATTGTAAAGCGGCGTTCCCTGCGCCATGAACACCATCATCAGCGTCACATAACCGCCTGAGTACGCTAAAAGAAGCGTCGTCGTCATCGTTCCCATGGCAGCCCTGCCGACGTTCATCCCCGATGCGGCGGCCTCCTTCCAGCCGATCTCCGGCTTCTTGCAGACCACTTCCCAAATAGCCGATGTAATGTCGACCGCCAGATCCATAACGGCTCCCGACGCTCCGATAAAGATACTTGCCATAAAGATCCTTGTCAGATTCAGATCCGCATAGCCGCTGTAGAGAAGGCTCT
>CATZPU010000280.1 GCA_958422845.1 uncultured Lachnospiraceae bacterium
CACACTAGCACAGCAGGTCGGTTTTTGTCAAGCTGATAAAATCTCTGTTTACATCTTTTCGTTTTTCGGTTATACTGACAATAGATGCGTTTTATTTATTTTGGCAGAAAAGAGGTTGCTTTATGAAATTGATAGATCTTCACGTACATTCTAATCGTTCTGACGGTACGCTTACGCCGACGGAGCTTGTCGATCATGCCGCTGCGCTTGGTCTGGCTGCTTTTGCGCTGACGGACCATGATAATACGGACGGGCTTGCAGAGGCTTTTGCTGCGGCAGAAAAGGCGGGGGTAGAGCTTGTACCGGGTATTGAATTTTCTACAGAGTATCTCGGCACAGATATTCATATCGTCGGGATCGATTTCGACTGGAAGGCTCCGGCGTTTCAGGAGCGCATCGATTATTACCGCTCGGAGCGTGTGCGCCGCAATCAGAAGATGATCGATATGATGGCGGCTGACGGATTTGATATTTCCTATGAACAGATGGTGCAGTCTTTTGGAGAATCTGTATGGACGCGTGCGCATTTTGCAAAGTTTCTGCTTGCCAAGGGATATATAAAGGACATCAGCGAAGCATTTACGACGTATATCGGGGATAACTGCAAATATTTTATTCCGCGTGAAAAAGTCAGCCCGTTTGAAGTGGTCGAGCTGATCCGTGAGTTCGGCGGTATTCCGATCCTTGCGCATCCGTTCCAGTATAAGTTTTCTGATGAAGTGCTGCGCACCCTGATCGAAAAGTTGATCGGATCAGGATTGATGGGAATTGAGGTATATTATTCGACTCATACGCAGGAGCAGTGCGATTATCTTCAGGCAATTGCTGATGAATATCATCTTACGCCAAGCGGCGGTTCTGATTTCCATGGCTCAAATAAGCCGGATATCGGGCTTGGCAGCGGAAAGAACAACCTGCATATTCCGTATTCTATTCTGGAAGATCTGCGCAAAAGGCAGCAGGAGGAAGGTAAATGAAATTTCGTGACAGATATATGCGCCATGAAGCGCAGTTTGAAGAGATATTTGATCTGACGGATAAGTGGAATTTCAGTGATGAGACTTGTACGCTTCGGGAATACCTCGGTCTTACAGCAGAGGAAGAGGATGTATGGATCAGCGAGAGCGACGAGGCGCTTGAAGAGCTGATGAAAAAGGAACGCGACAGTCTTGAGACGGCAAAGGAGAAGCATGAATAAGAAAATATTATTTACGGATCTGGACGGTACTTTGCTGAATGACAAAAAGGAGATCACTGCGGAAAATCAGGCGGCTGTCGATGAATCGTTAGAAAAGGGACACATTGTCGTGATTTCTACCGGACGCCCTCTCGCAAGTGCGAGAATACAGGCAGAACGTCTCGGTCTTACGAAGCAGGGCTGTTTTGCGATTACCTTTAATGGGGCGCAGATATATGATCTTTATCACGAAAAGACGATTTACAGCAAATGTGTGCCGCATCGGCTGATCCGGCCGTTGTTTGACGAGGCGCTTTCCCGTGATCTGCATATTCAGACGTATAGTGATACATATGTGGTTGCGAAGCAGGAACGGGAGATACTTCACCGCTACTGCGAGATCCTTGGGGTGCGTTATCTTATTGCAGATGATATAGAGAAAACTGTCGTGCAGGACCCGTACAAATTTCTCATGATCGATGCAAGTCATGAGAAGCTGGCGGATTTTCAGAAAGAAGTTCTGCCTCAGTATTCTGACTGCGTGACTTCATTTTTTTCCAATGAGAATTATCTGGAGATCGTGCCGCACGGCGTCTCCAAGGGCTTTGCAGTTGAGTGGATGTGTGACTATCTTGGAATACCGCTGGAAAATTCAGTAGCAGCCGGAGATGCGCAAAACGATATTGAGATGCTGGAAGCGGCACATATCGGCGCCGTTATGTGCAATGCTTTTCCGGGCATTGCCGAACACGGAAATTATGTGACACAGGCTGATAACAATCACAGCGGTGTAGCTGAGATCATCAGAAAATTTATTTTACAGTAATTATTTCGATAAGGCAGCGTGTGCTTTGTGATACCTCAAAATGCAGGAGGTATCAGGAGCACACGTTTTTGGTGTCACAGGAAAATTTGTTCAGGGAATATTCTCAGCAATTCGTGTGACTGCTACATAGATGTCCTGAATACGGTACCAGGTGCGCGGACCGATGATCCCGTCCTGACTAAGACCGAATACAGACTGGAAAACGCGGACAGCGTTCTGCGTAGCTTCACCGAAAATGCCGTCGGGTGCAAGCTTCGGGATCAGTGGATAATTATTGGAGATCGCATTGAGCTGTTCCTGAATCTTCAGAACGTTCGATCCGACAGAACCGACCGAGAGCGGAAAGCCAGGATAAGATTCCGGTACGCCGGATACCTCTTCCGCCGCATTGACATACATAGAATCACCGTAGTAGTTGCGGATGATCGAAAGCGCGTCATACCCCTCCTCACCGAGCGCTGCGCTGCCCCACTGAGAAAGCCACTGCGGACACTTGACGCGTTTGCCGTCACAGTATTGCGTCAGAATGGGCTGACGTACATTTGGACGGGAGAGATAATTGAGAAATACGTCTTCTACAGCCGCGTCTCTACTTTCAAAAATATTTCTTCCGTATATCCATTT
>CATZPU010000281.1 GCA_958422845.1 uncultured Lachnospiraceae bacterium
TTAAACAACCCCGTAAACGCCCCGAATTTATTGTATTTGATATTATTGTACTGGATCAGTCCAAAAGTAATCAAACCAAGCGGCAGCGTAACGCCGTAATCTGCGGTCGGCGGTCTCAGTCCGAACAGACCTGAAATATTGCTGATAAAAATAAATATAAAAATCGTTCCGATGTAATTTCGGAATTTCTTCGCATGTACTCCCATGCTTTTTTCTACCATGCCGTCGATCGTCTCGACAAGCAGTTCCACAACATTCTGAAATCCTGTCGGATACTCGCTTGCATGTCTGATCGCGATCCTTGCAGCTACTGCAAAGCCTAAAATGATCAGCATGACAATAAAGATCGCTACGTGAGTCGTTGTGATCCAAAAAGTCTGTCCGAACAGCTCATAGCTGAACAGACCGTGGATCATAAAATCTACATCTGATCCCGAAGCTGCCAGCAAATTCACAGTCTCCATATTTTATCCTCCTTTCCTCTGTATTTTTGAAGTAAGGCAGGATATACCTACTTCTGGAATTTCTCTTTGATTTTATGCATAAGTGGCTGAAGGAAAGCTCCGAATTTCAGACAGAGCACTCCTAAAAAAGTAGCCATTACATAACCAAGATGCAGAAAATAAACGACGCCTACTACTGCAAGTATGAGGAGCGTGCGCATCAGATAAGCCCTGCGCACATACCCTTCCGCATCCTTCGGGGACATATCGAGCGCACGGTCGATCGAGCGGTACATATGAATGGCAAGCCCCATAGCCGTCGCGATCCCTATCCAGAAACCTGACGCAAACGACAGGACCGATCCTGCAAATGCAGGCTGCACAGCCGCTACACAAAGCTCGATGAGCTGTACCACGACCGCACAGACCAGAATTCCCGCAAGAAGCTCCGCAAGCGTCTCATTTACTTTCTTTTTGTTTTTCATCATCTAATTTCCTCCCGGCATCCGGCCGCATAACGCCTTTTACCAGAATCCAGGTATTTCTGGCGCCTGCCATAATTCCAAGTATTAAAAGTATAGCCGTGACAGACCATCCAAAACGCTCGTCCAGCCAGTTTCCCACCACAGCGCATAGAACCACCGGAGCCAGCATGCTGACTCCAAGCTGCGTGACCATGGCCAGAGAACGTGCAATCTCATTTGCATTCTTTTTCATAAATACAGCTCCATTTTTATATCATATATGCAAAACGAAAAGAACTGCCAAATATAGACCTTGGTACTGAGTAGTTACCATTATACATGAAGCCTGCGGCTTATGTCCATATTTTTTAAAAATCCGATTACTCTGTCACGCAGCCTTTTTGCAGCATGATATTTGCATAAAGAGCCTTCTCTCCCGTAGCGACGATCGCGTACGCCTTGCGCGCCTCCTCATAAAAAGCGAAACGCTCGATCGTACCAAATGTATCTGCTCCCCTGTCATCATGTTTTGCCACGATCTCTTTGTATGTATCCCAGATCGGAGTCTCTACATTGTCTCCCGGTGTGACAGCCATCAGATTGACCGGCTGTTCCACATTTTTATCAAGCGGGAAAAGCTTCAGGATCGCATCAAGTATCTCCGGCACGCCGTGTCCGTCGCAGCGAAGTACGATCGCGTCTTTTCCTACGGACTCCGACGGAAAGTTACCGTCTGCGATCACGATCCTGTCTCCATGTCCCATCTCACAAAGTACCTTCAGCATTTCCGGTGATAAAATCTGTGGTATTCCTTTTAGCATATTCTTAATCCTCCTCTTCTTTTTGGGAATGCTTTACTGTTGCAGCATCCGCCTCATTTTTTCATATACCACATCATACCACCTCGCTATATAAAATACAATCAAATTAAGCAACTATTCCATGCCGTCACATCTGCGATTCAAAATCCTTGAAAAATCGCCTTTCATTTTCAAAATTACCAGAATTCACGCATGATCTCCATCACGGTCAGAAGCATCACCGGACCTAAGAGCACGCCGGCCGTGCCAAAAAGATAAAGCCCCGCATAGACGACGACCACCATCACGAAGGGATATATCCCAAGCTTTGCCCCGATAAGCCTCGGTTCAAGAAGCTCCCTTACGACGTATGTCAGCAGAAACAGGCCTACATATCCCGCCGCCAGCCGAAAATTCTGCTGAAACAAAAGCACGACGGCGATCGGGATCAGAACCGTTCCCGTGCCGATAAACGGAAGCGCGTCCATCAGCCCGATCAGAATACCGAGCACAAGAAAATACGGACTTCCAAGCGCCCAAAGTCCTGCCGTACACAGGAGCATAATGACAAAAATAATCATCATCTGCGCCTTGATATACATACCGCCCTGCTTCCACATGCGCTTTGAAATATTGTGATAATGCAAAAACCACTCATATTTTTCCAGTTTTTCCTTCATCTCATCGTAATCCTTCATCAGCAGGATCACGGAGACAAAAAGCATCAGAAGAAAAAGTCCCGCATCCGCAAGCTTTTTCAGATACCGCATGGAATAATTTACGATTCCCGGTATGATATAGACGCGTATCTGCTGGGAAGCGTGCTCCAGACTTGTATAGACAAACTCCTTCACCGCATCTACCTTTATACCGAAATTTTTTTCTGCCATCAGACAG
>CATZPU010000282.1 GCA_958422845.1 uncultured Lachnospiraceae bacterium
CAGTACAAAATCGATTTTGCGCATCTTGAGTCTGTCGTGTCAGAAAAAACGAAGATGTTTATCCTGTGCAGTCCGCACAATCCGGTCGGCAGAGTCTGGACGAGAGAAGAATTGGAAGAAGTAGGCGCATTCTGTAAAAAACATGATCTTCTGCTGTTTGTCGATGAGATCCACGGCGATATTATGGCGGAAGGCGTTACGTTTACAACGGCTCTTACGCTGTCTGAGACAGTAAGAGAGCGTCTGATCGTCGCAACCTCTCTGACTAAGACATTCAACGTTCCGGGTGTGATCGTTTCTTATATGATCGTACCGAATGGTGAGATTCGCAGCAAAATTGCCGAGTCGATCGACCGGATCGGTATGCACAACCCGACGATCTTCGCAGTGGCTGCCGTAGAGCACGGATATATGGAGTGTGAAGACTGGTATGAGCAGATGCTTTCTTATATCAATGAAAATGAGAAGTTTACGCGCGCATATTTTGCAGAGCATTTTCCGGAACTGGAGATTCTGGAAAGACAGGGAACGTATCTGCTGTGGATCAATTATGAGAAGCTTGGTCTTACAGAAGAAGAGTTTGAAAAATGGTTTATCGAAAAGGCAAATGTTTCTGTCTACATGGGCGGCGTATTCGGAGAAGCAGGACGCGGCTATATCCGTCTGAACATTGCAAGTCCGAGACCAATGCTTCAGGAAGCGTACGACAGAATGGCAGCCGTTTACGCAGAATTAAAGCAGAACTAAGAGGGAACGGAAAGAAGCGAAAACTGCGTAAAAGAAAAGAAAGTAAAAGAAAACAGAAACAGGGGCATTACAAAAATGGAGATGCTGTAGAATACATCCACCGGAATTAGTATTTTGCAGCATCTCCATTTTATATCATAGGAACGTTCTTATTCGGAGCCTTTCGCTTCTCTGTATTCGCTTGGCGTCATGCCTGTATACTGCTTGAAAACTTTGCTGAAATAGCGCGGGTTGTCATAGCCTGCCAGATCGCAGATCTCCACGATCTTCCGGTCGGAATTTTTAAGAAGCTCTTTGACTTTTTCCATCCGAACCTCTGTCAGATAATCGATGAAATTCTGTCCCGTTTTTTCTTTGAACAGCCGGCTCAGATAATTCGGGTGCAGGAAAAACTGTTCCGCCAGAGAATTCAGGCTGATATTATCGGCGTAATGCTGGCGGATGAAGAGCTGGATCTCGCGAATGACATCTTTTCCAAGCGATTGTTCGTCTGCTGAGCAAAACAGTCCGGTCAGCCATTTGACGTATCCTGACATGCAGTCGGTGCTTGCCTGATAGCTTTGGCAGAGCAGAAGGCTGCTCAGTATCTCATTGAGCTTGGCGTGCAGATTTGTATCGGGCGGGCAAAGCCCCTGAAGATAGCTGTTCAGCTCGATCAGAAAGCTGATGCACGCGGCCTGATACTGGGTAACGGTTACGTTCTGGCTGAGGACGGAAGCGAGCGATTCCTGCACAAGCGCGGGAACGGTGTCCCTCGTCTCAGGATTTGTCAGGCGGCGCAGCAGTTCGGGAAGCATATCCTGCATGGAAAGCGCGCTCTGGGAAAAGAGCGTTTCGATGTTCTGGTATAAAATGATCCCTTCTTTTGCGCCGGCTCTGTGATAGCGCAGAGCGCGTCCTGCTTCCGTCCAGCCCTCATGCAGATCATCCAGTCCGCATTTTTGCTTGCTCGCTCCGCACGACCATTCGGATAATCCCGTATCAAGCTGCTCCATCATGGAGACGAAAGAGGAAAAATCAGCCTCCGTCCGGCAGGGGAGCAGGCAGAACAGAGAGAATACTTCATCTGAGAGGCAGATAGCGGACGGCAGCAGAGACAGGAGACGAAGCGTCATCTCCTGCTTCTTGCGGGCAATATCCTCCTCGCCAAGACTGCGGTCCGTAAGCGCCATAGAAAGTCCGTACCAGTGATCCAGAGGCGGCAGATCGCACTTTACGCGGTCTGCCGGAAGATAGCCTTTTGCGGCGGACAAAAGCAGCGCTTCTACGCGGCTGCTCCGTATCTGGGCATCTCTCTGGCAGTTCAGAAATTCGGTGCGCAGACGGTCCAGAAGCGCTTCGATGTCTTTTAGCACGACGGGCTTTGTCAGATAGTCGACAGCGCCGTAACGGATCGCCTCCTGCGCATAGGAAAAGTCGGCATAACCGCTTAAGATTACCGATTTGATACGCGGATACTGCTTCTGAATGATCTGCAGCAGCTCAAGACCGCTTTTTCCCGGCATGCGGATATCCATGAATACGACGTCTACAGGCACGCGCTCCAGAAGGGAAAGCGCTTCATCGGCGTTATACGCGGTTCCGGCGACTGTAAATCCGTAATTCTGCCATTTCACAAACTGCGCAAGTCCGCGGCAGACGATCTCCTCATCATCAACAATTAAAACGTGGTAGCTCATAAGTCCTCCCAATCTATGTATCTCATACAGTCGGCTGTAGTTATGTTTCCAAAGTTTTTGCACAGTCAGAGGCGATCATGCTCTCTGAGTGGTCGCGAAGCGGAAGAAGAATTTCGATCTGCGTACCTTCTCCTGCGGTACTGTCAACGGATATGCCGTATGC
>CATZPU010000283.1 GCA_958422845.1 uncultured Lachnospiraceae bacterium
TGTCAAAGAACCTTTTGCAGTCATCAATGCAGATGATTATTACGGGAAGGACGCGTTTCGCAAGGTACATGACTATCTCGTAAACGTTCAGGAAGGCAGCGATTCAAAATATCATTTCTGTATGGCAGGCTTTATCTTAAAGAACACGCTGTCTGAGCACGGCGGCGTTACGCGGGGAATATGCAGTCTCGGAGCATCGGGCGAGCTGACGCAGATATGCGAGACGCACAATATTGTCAGGACAGAGAACGGCGCGGCAGTTCTTTTAGAAGACGGTTCTGCTGCTCCTCTGGATGCAGAAGGACTTGTTTCGATGAATTTCTGGGGATTTACACCTGATTTTATGGACGTGCTTGAGAAGGGATTTACAGAATTCTTACGTTCGATCAAAGGCAGGGAATGTAAGGCTGAGTATCTGCTTCCGACGATCGTTGACGATATGCTGAAAAAAGATCAGGTCTGCCTTTCGGTGCTTCCGTCTAAGGATCGCTGGTTCGGCGTTACGTATAAGGAAGATACGCCGATCGTAAAGCAGGCGTTTGCCGATCTGATCGCAAAAGGCGTTTACAAAGAAAAGCTGTTTGGCTGAAAAAATACTGCAAAATAAGTTTGCCATTTTGCTGCTGAAAAATTTTTAGAAAATTTCGGCGGCAAAATGGCAAATGATTCTTTACAAAATACAAGATTTCTAGTAGAATAAAAATGTTACGGGGTATGGCGTAGCTTGGTAGCGCGCTCGGCTGGGGGCCGAGAGGTCGCAGGTTCAAATCCTGTTGCCCCGATTTTTCCTTTATGATCAAGGGTTTTAAGACATTTGATGAACAAATGTTTTACTACTCTTGATTTTTTTTACTTATTTTCCTGTATTCCTCTGTTTTTTTATTTTGTAAACGTCTCGCCTACATGATCTTTCGGTGTAATGATAATGTTCTCTCCTGAGATCTCGGTTTTGCGCTTTACGATGTCCTCGATCTGTGCACGCTGCGCATCGCTTAATTCTGCCTGATTTACGACTACGTCGACGCTTCCGTCTGCAATGCTCACGATGCAGCCTGCAAAGCCTTTTGCCTCAAGCAGCATTTCTGCGGCTGCTTCCTGCTCGGCGATCTGCGTCATCTGTGTCATTGCCGATACGGCGTTTTGCTTCTGGTCTTCTGCCACGTTCGTATTGTTGATGACTTCAAGAAGCGTTTCCTTGTTCTTTGCCCGCACCTGCTCTCGGTTTAAACGGACGGAGGCAAGCACGTTGTCACCGGCGCTTGAGCTTGCCAGTACAGCTTCTCCCACTCCTGCTTCTGAGGAAGCCTCTCCCGCGGATGCCTCCAGAGTATCTTCGCCGTCAAGACTGGCGATATCTGAATACGTATCCAGATATGTAGAATCCGGCGTATCTCCGTCTGTTACCAGTACCGCGCTGTCATCTGTACTTACTGCATCTGCTTTCTCGTCCAGAATTTTGCCTGAATAATTCAGGTAGCCGGCAATTGCGATCATGATTGCCAATGTCGTGATAATGATCTGGTTTTTCTTAAAAATTCGTTTCACAGGTTCCTCCTTATGAGTCCATCTTCATTACTTTGATTTTATGCGCCTCTACTCCAAATAATGCCATAACGGCCTGCGTTATCTCTGAAATTGTCTGCTGACTATCCGCTCCCTGTGCGATCACGAGTACGCCGTCGATCTCCGGCTCAAATGATTCGGAAACGTACGGAGTCTCAGCTCCGCTATTATCACGCTGCAATACCGTGCTTTCACCGGAAGTATGCTCGCTGGACGCTCCGCTGTTTTCATTCGGCTCCTGCGTGCGCGACGACTCTTCCCTGTCCTTTTCTACGATCTTTTTTCCGTCTGATTTTAATGTGATCATCACTTTTGTTTTTCCTACGCCTGAGACGCTGCTTAAGATCGTTTCCAGCTTTTGTTCCAGCTCCTGTGTCTTTGAGGCGTACAGTTTCGGCAGTTTTTCCGTCTCTTCTCCTTCGGACGAAGGCGACGGATCAGGCTGCGTTTCCGCAGGGATCGAGATCACAAGAAGCAGGATACCTGCAAGAAAGAGGATCAATATCTGATCCTTCTTCATTCCTTTTATTTTATCAAATAATTGCTTCATGTATTTCACTCTGCCTCCTGCACATTTATTATGATATCCGACTGTGTAAGCATATAGATTCCGGCGATCTCTTCTCTGATGGCGTTTGTGTCTGTATTTCCGGAGGAAATGACCGTCATGGCGATATGTTCTATCTGGTATATGTTGTCGGAATCAAACTGTACAGATACATTCTGCGGCTCTGCCTGATATGCTCTCGTAATTCCGTATATCTGACGCTCCACCTCCTTTCGGTAAGCCTGTATGACCTGCTCATTTTTCAGATCCTCCATTCCCTTTACGGCAGTCTCCATATCATAATGCTCTTCCTTTACAAACTCTAGCTGCAACAGCCGTTCCAGTTCTCCGTCTCCTGCAAGAAGCCGGATCGCCGGATGCGCAGCCATCAGGAAAAACAGCAGTCCGGCATAGAATCTTACGTATTTTGAAAATTTTCCGTCCGGTATAAGCTGCAAAAGCACTGTCATGATA
>CATZPU010000284.1 GCA_958422845.1 uncultured Lachnospiraceae bacterium
TGCGTACTCACAGGAGACAGACAGAAAGCAGCTTCAGCAGTTCTGGTCAGATTATTTTCTGACAGAGAAGGGCGTGTATGAGAAGCTTCTGGAGAATCCGGAGGAGGCAGTTTCCGGTACAGTAAAGGAGCTTGCAGAGAAATATGAGATTCCGCTTATGAAGATGGTCGGATTTCTTGATGGTATCAATGACAGCTTAAAGACGCCGAACCCGATCGAGGAGATGGAAGAGGATACAGTCGTAAGTCTTGACTTCGACAATGAGCTTCTGTATAAAAATATGGTAGACGCAAAGGCTGACTGGCTTTACGATCTTCCGGCATGGGACAAGATCTTCGATGCGGAGAAGAAGAAAGCGCTCTACATGGAAGCGAAGAAGATGAACACGATCGTAAAGGGCAAGAAGGTCGGAAGAAACGATCCGTGTCCGTGCGGCAGCGGCAAAAAATACAAATTCTGCTGCGGCAGATAACAGAGTTTCGCATTTGGCGGAATGATTTGCAGGCAAATCTTCAGACAGCAGGGAAATGGAGACTTACATGCGGAATTGTTTACAGACGGGATGCCTGATCATAGGCATCCTTTGTTTTGCTTATTATGCGGCGGTCACTGCATATGCAGGACTGCATACGGACTTTGCGTGGATATGGGCGGCAGGCGGCGTTTTTTTCCTGATCTTATGGCGGATATTTCTATATGAAGCAGCGCATCCGCATTCGTGGGCGGGTTATGTGCTTACGGTATCCGGCGTGCTGCTCGCGGCAGGCATAGCGGCGATGCTCTTTCTTGGAAGCCGTATCGTATCAGGAATGAAGGCAAAGGCGCCGGAAGCTCTTGACTATGTGATCGTGCTCGGCGCGCATGTAAGCGGCACAGAGCCTTCGCGCGCGCTTTTGAAGCGTCTGGAAGCGGCATACGCGTACGCCCAAAAAAATCAGGACACCGTGCTGCTTCTTTCCGGCGGGAAGGGGAGCGGCGAGGATATTTCAGAGGCAGAGTGTATGTTCCGTTATCTGACCGGACGGGGCATCGAAGAAGAACGGCTGATAAAAGAGGATCGGTCGACAACGACAAAGGAGAATCTTGAATTTTGTGCCGCGCTGCCGCATGAGACGCCGCGCGAGAGCCGTACAGGAATTCTTTCCAATGATTTTCATGTGTATCGGGCGCTCGCACTTGCGAAAAAGCAGGGATACGAACGTGCGTATGCGATTCCGGCAGCAGGCGATCCTTTGATGGAGGCGCATTATGTTCTGCGCGAGATGTTCGCGATCGTAAAGGAGCTGTTGACAGACAGTATGGAGCTGTAAAGCGGGAACGGCCAAAACGCGCTGTGGGGCAGACAGGAAAAGGAAAGCAGAAGAAGCAGAAAAACATATAAAAAACAGGCAAAAAGAGACAAAAGGAGGAAGCGTATGAGTCATCAGATTCGTACCGTCTATGTGGTGCATCATTCCCACACAGACATCGGATATACTGATCTTCAGGAGAGGATCATCGACGTGCAGACAGACTATATCCGCACGGTGCTCTCCATGATGGAGAAGCCGGAGTATGCGGATTTCCGTTGGAACTGCGAGACGCTGTTTTGCGTGGAGGAGTTTTTTAAGACGGCGTCAGAAAAAGAAAAGGAAGCATTTTTGCGGCTTGTCAGAGAAGGAAAACTGGGAATTTCCGCAAATTATCTGAATTTTACAGATCTTTTGGAGGTTCCTGTTTATTATGAACGACTGGAACAGTGGAAAAAATATTTTCAGGAGAATGATGTGCCGTTTCGCACGGCAATGTTTGCGGACATCAATGGAATTTCCATGGGATACCGCGACGCTATGATCGATCAGGGCATCGAGTTCTTATATACAAATATCCACTGCCACCACGGAATGTATCCGCTGTACAAAAATCAGACGGCGTACTGGTGGGAAAATGCAGCCGGAAAGAGGATTCTTGTCTGGAACGGCGAGCATTACAATCTCGGAAATGCACTCGGAATCAAATCGAATCCGGCGATCGCATATATGCAGAGAACGTATTTTGGACAGGAACATCTGAACGATGATGTTGTGGAGGCGCTGCATGAGAATCTGATGAAGTATCTGGATTCCTGCGAGTCGCAGGGCTATGAATACGATTTTATAGCCGCATCTGTATCCGGCGTATTCAGTGATAATGCGCCGCCATGTGCAGAGATCCTTGAAAATATCAAAGCCTACAATGAAAAGTATGGAGATGATGTGCAGCTTCGCATGGTGTCCCTTCAGGAACTGTACGAGGAGATCCGCGGTCGTCTGGCGGATGCGCCTGTATACCGCGGCGACCTGACAGACTGGTGGGCGAACGGGATCGGCAGCACGCCGTACGCCGTAAAGCATTACCGTGAGGCGCAGCACCGCTATCGTCTCTGCCACAGACTGGAAGAGCGCATGGCAGAGAAATATCCTGCGTATGTAAAGGCGGCGCAGGACAATATGCTTCTGTATGCAGAACATACGTGGGGACATTCTGCGACGATCGTGAATCCGTATACGACGATGGTGCTCAATCTCGACATGAGAAAGAACGGTTATGCTTCGGGGGCGCAT
>CATZPU010000285.1 GCA_958422845.1 uncultured Lachnospiraceae bacterium
AAATGACGTCAGTTAAGAAAAAGGGGAAAGTGCAGAAAATCAGATACGTATTTTGTGGGAGCAAAACAAAGAGCAGGTTTACTGCGCAGAGAAAGGGTATTGAGAGGAAGATGAAAAAGAATCAGATTTTAAAAATATACGGTACAGATTATAAGGATATGACAGTACGATTGCTGACACAGGCAGATATGCTGTCGCACATCGTAGATAAGGACTGGCGCATCGGTATCAAGCCGAATCTCGTCTCGCCAAGTCCTGCTTCCTACGGGGCAACGACGCATCCGGAGGTGGTGGCAGGCATCATTGAGTATCTGCAGGCAGGCGGCTGCCGCAATATTGCACTGATGGAAGGCTCGTGGGTGGGCGATAAGACGAGTGAATCGATTGAAGTGTGCGGCTATGACGCGCTCGCAAAGGAGTATGGAGTTCCCTTTATTGACACGCAGAAAGAACGGTCGCATACGGAAGATTGTGCAGGTATGGAGCTTCGTATCTGCGACTGTGTTCGGGACGTGGATTTTATGATCAATGTGCCTGTGCTGAAAGGACACTGTCAGACGAAGATCACCTGTGCGCTCAAAAATATGAAAGGACTGATCCCGAATACGGAGAAGCGTCATTTTCATGCGATGGGGCTTCACAAGCCGATCGCCCATCTGGCAACGCATATCCGTCAGGATTTTATCGTGGTCGATCATATCTGCGGTGATCTTGATTTTGAGGACGGAGGGAATCCGGTCGTGCGAAACTGTGTGATGGCTGCCTGTGATCCGGTGCTTGTGGACGCGTACGCATGCAGAATGCTGCACTACGATGTGGAAGAGGTGCCGTATATCAGGATGGCAGAAGCGCTTGGAGCAGGCAGCGCGGATCTTGCACAGGCAGAGACATTTACCTGCGGCAGCATAGAGAACGAAGAACTTCCGCGTCCGAGAAAGGTCGTCGAGCTTCGCGACGCGGTGGAAGAGGTCGAATCGTGCAGCGCCTGTTACGGTTATCTGATTCCGGCGCTTGATAAACTGCGCGAGGAAGGGCTGTTAGATAAACTGGACGATAAGATATGCATCGGTCAGGGGTATCAGGGAAAGAGCGGGCATATCGGGATCGGACGGTGTACCTCAGGCTTTGCTCACTACGTGAATGGCTGTCCTCCGACAGAAGGACAGATTTACGAATTTTTAAAGGAGTATATCCATAGAATAGAAGCAAAGGAATAATTGCCGGAGCTCATCAATGGAAAATGTAAGACGACAGACTGTGCTGCTGATATTTACTGTGCTTGGCGGATTTTTTGCAGGAACCGCGGTACCGGAGCTTTTTCGCATGGGAACGGGGGATTATGCCAGTCTGCTCAGTGTATACAGTCTCAGAAAATATGAACATACGGCAGTGGAGGCGGTACGGCTCTTTTCGTATATTATTTCCGTGCGCATGCCGGTACTGCTGTTTCTGTGGATGAGCTGCTATACGACCGCGGGTTTTTTATTTCATCTTGCATATGCGTGGTGGCTTGGCGCATCGGCAGGGATGCTTCTGGCTGTTTTTATGCTTAAGGAGGGATTTGGCGGGATACTGCTCTTTGGATGCTGCCTGTTTCCGCAGTGGATATTGTATGCGTCCATGTGGCGGATGGAGCTGTCTGTCCTGTTTCGGAAAATGCGCAGTACGGGATATTTGGCGGGCGGCGTTTCTTCTATATATAAAGCAGAACTTACGGAGCTTGCTTCTCTGGCAGCGCTTTGTCTGGCAGGCTGCGCGGCAGAGGCTTTTCTGGGGATATGGACGCTGCGGCTGTTCGGGCAGCTTTTCCTTTGATAATTTTGCAGATTTTGTCGAACTTCTCATTGATTTCGTTTTAGAAATCCGCTATAATCACTATACTTTATATAGGATGCAGACGGCAGGAGAGCCGTTTTGCGTCTGAGGAAAACCTGTGATGAGGAGTTATGCGGTATGGGAATGGAGCTGCCTCTTTTTATTGAATATCTGAAAGAAGAAAAGAATGCATCAGAGAGCACGGTAAATTCATACTGGGGCGATCTTAGAAAGCTGGACCAGTATTTGCAGGAGCACGGGATATGTGACGTAGAGGATGTTACGTCAACAAACTTAAATTCCTACGTGCTGTATCTGGAAAAGCAGGGATTATCGACAGCAACAGTATCGAGAAATGTAGCTTCGATGAAGGCATTTTTTCATTTTGAATGGTATCAGCGACGGATCAGCGAGGACCCTGCCGCGTCAGTCAAGGCGCCGCATATTGAGAAAAAGCCTCCGGAGATTCTGAGCATGGAGGAGATGAAACTTCTGCTTGGACAGCCATGTAATGATAAACCGAAAGGACAGCGCGATCGTGCGATGCTTACGCTTTTGTATGCGACAGGGATGCGCGTGACGGAGCTTGTATCGCTTCGGATGGAGGATATCCATCTGGATATGGGGTATCTCGTGTGCAGGGATGCAGACAGGGAGAGGGTGCTTCCGTTCGGAGAAGAGGCGAAACAGGCAGTAGAGCGCTATCTGGAGTATGGGCGTGATATGCTGTTAAAGGGAGAAGCATCGGAACATCTTTTTGTGA
>CATZPU010000286.1 GCA_958422845.1 uncultured Lachnospiraceae bacterium
AAATTAGAAATAAGTCGAACGATGGAGGAAAGAAAAAGATGGATATTTGTAAAAAATTAAAAGAAATAGCTATACAAAGCGGTATGTATCAGGCTGATTTTATTTATACTTCGGAATTGAAATTTTATCCGGAAATACGAGAGATCTGCAAAGAAAATATCTGCGGGAACTATGGAAGTTCATGGGCTTGTCCGCCTGCGATCGGTACGACAGATGATTGTAAAAGCAGGGTCAGACGATATGAAAAAATGCTTTTATTTTCGGCTGTATATGAGATGGAAGATTCGTTCGATTTTGAGGGCATGCAAGAAGGAATGCTTGCTTTTAAAGGCTGTGTGGATATTTTTGATGAAAAGATAAAAGAGTTTTTAACAGATTATCTGCTTCTTTCCAATGAAGGCTGTGGGAGATGTACGAAGTGTACGTATCCGGATGATCCCTGCCGTTTTCCGGAGTACCTGCATCACTCTATAGCAGGGTATGGATTCAATATCTATGAGCTTGCAGAGACTGCCGGATTAAAGTATAACAACGGTGAGAATACCGTTACATTTTTTGGCGGATTACTTTTTGGGAAAAGTGCCTCCCTATAAGCGTGAATCGGAAGAAAGTGTGCAGTAAAGAAACAACTGAAACGATTCGTCTCCGGCAGAGATCTCCATATGGCCGTCGTACTTCCTGACAGCTTCCTGTATGCTGCGAAGTCCGAAGCCGTGGGAAGCTCTGTCATTTTTTGTTGTGGGAGGAAGCGCAGACTCCGATGACGGATGGCACGCAAAAGGCTGCCCTTCCGTCCTGACGCACGGATTTTCCACGCGCACAACAAGCATTCCTTTTGCAAGTCTCGTCTCCAGCCGGATCACGCGGCTATCTTCAGGAAGTCGGCGCACTGCTTCTATGGCATTGTCGAGTGCGTTGCCGAAAATAGCGCAGATATCCGGTTTTTCCATCGTAAGAGGAGAAGGGATATCCGCCGCTGCTTCAAATGAGATGTGCTCTTTTTCCATTGCATCTGCCTTGATGGTGAGCACTGCATTTACCGTATCGTCCTGACAGTATTTCAGGGTACGCGATAGGTGGGGTGCATGCAGCAGGCTTTGAATGTAGTCGTTTTTCTGCTCGTCTTCAAGGGAGGAGAGCGTCTGTAAGTGGTTTACCATGTCATGGCGCAGCCTGCGTATCTGAAAATGCTGCTGTTCTAAAAGCTCATAATATTTTCGGTTAAATTCTGCCGCCGCTGCTTCCTGCTCAAGTCTTTGTTGTTCTGCAAGGACGATAACGGTCCAGAGCAGACTGATAAACGAAAAGAGAGCCACAAGGAACAGCATAAAGAACGGAACGGTCGGGCGCGCCGTACTGTAGGGTACGAGCAGGACGCAGCACAGGACGATTCCGGCAGGCGTGAGCGTCAGCAACAGGAACAGCCGCCACATGGCGGGAGAGAGCTCAAAATCATTCTTCGGTGAAAAACGCTTCGTAACGAAAAATAGGACGAGGCAAAATATGATCCGCAGGACGAAGGCTGCGATCTTCGGACGTCCGTCCAGTCCCCAGAGATTGAGCGCATAGTTGTCGATAAGCGCATTAAATGCAAAAACGGTGCTGCCAAAAAGAATGCCGAGCGTGATCCGCTTCAGAGAAGAGCCCTCGCAGCAGAAGAATACGGCAGCGAGAAACGCAGCAAAAGACGGCAGAAGATTCGCCCAGTCGCTGACAAAGATGACGGTACATGCTGCGACGCCGGAGAACAAAAGCAGCAGAAATTTTTGAAAAAAGGAACTGCGCACTTTCAGAAGATTTTGAAGCGACTGATACAGAAGCGCACCGGTGCTTGCAAAGTAAACGATCAGGGCAGCCAGATAAAGCGGGTGAGGAATAGGGAACATAGCAGTCTCCTTTTACTGTGTTTTTCTATAAGAATAAAACTACGATAACCATTCATTTTCTACGAAAGAAGCGCGTTTGCAAGGCGGCGCAGCGCATCCTCTTTCAGACTGCGGCTGATGGGCAGGGACTGTCCGAGTACTGTGACGCAGTCATGACCGATATGATCGGCAAAGGACGGATTGATAAGGTAGCGCTGATGAATACGGACAAACGCGCTCCCGACCGTCGCTGATACTTCCGACAGCTTTCCGTAAAAGGGAAATTCACTGTTTGCGGTGACGGCAAAAACCTGCCTCCTGTTGCTGTAAAAATAGGCGATCGAGGAAAGTGGAAGCCGGAAGATTCCGTCTGTATTTTTAAACGTAAAGCTCTGCGGCTCCTGTGCGGTAAGCATACTCCGCGCCCGTGCGAGGAGCGTCTGGATGCGCGCAGGGGCAGCAGGCTTGATCACGTAATCGAGCGCGCCGACTCCATATCCGTCAAAAACGTAATCGGAGTATCCCGTTACAAAGACGATCAGAAGCGTCTGGTCAAAGGTTCGTATCAGACGCGCCGTCTCCATACCGTTTGATTCTTTCATCTCTATATCAAGAAAAAGAAGATCGATCTGTCCGGCGTGTGAGCGCAGCCAGCGAACGGCGCTTTGACCGG
>CATZPU010000287.1 GCA_958422845.1 uncultured Lachnospiraceae bacterium
TCGTCGTCATTTTTCTGTGAATATCATCTTCAATATCAAAGGCAACCGGATACGATATTTTGTAGCCGTCGATCTGCTCTAATACAAATTTTGCCTCTTCCCTTGCTTCCTCCTCATTTTTAGCCTCAGAATATAAATACACCCCTACATGAATGCCCTGTGCAAGCGCCTGCTGCATATTATGGTCAAAGAGCGGATCGGGGATCCCCTGCCCGTTTCTGTATCTTCCGATGCCAAGCATTACAAACTCTACCCCGTCAGCCTTTACCTTCTTCCAGTCTATGTCTCCCTGCCATCGCGATACGTCTATCCCCTTTGCAGCCACTGGCGTCGCCTGCGTCGTTGCCGCCTGCACGGATGCCCCGCGGCACAGCATGACCATTGCCATAAAAAACAGTCCCATAAACACTCCCGAAGTATTCCTCTTTTTTTCGGATCTTCCTCTCATTTCCTCTCCTTCATCCTTCCTTCTATATAATATATCTTTTCACACAGAAAGCTGCCACATTTCTGCGGAAAGATTCCGTCAGAAATATGCCAGCTTATACGAATCATTTGATTGATCTTAAATAAGAACCTTCGAGAGAAAATCCTGAAGCCTCGGATTTTTCGGATGTGCGAAAAATTCTTCCGGCGTATTTTCTTCTTTTATATTTCCCTCGTCAATAAACATCACGCGGGTAGCCACCTCTCTTGCAAATCCCATCTCATGCGTAACAACGATCATCGTCATGCCTGATTCTGCAAGCTCTCTCATGATGTCAAGCACCTCGCCGACCATTTCGGGATCGAGCGCCGACGTCGGCTCATCAAAGAGCATAACGTCAGGATTCATTGCAAGTGCGCGCGCGATCGCGACACGCTGCTTTTGTCCGCCTGAGAGCATTGCAGGATACTGATCGGCCTTATCCGGCAGCCCGATACGTTCCAAAAGCTCGTCTGCACGCTGCGAGGCTTCTTCCTGTGTCATAATCTTAAGCTTCACCGGAGCAAGCATGATATTTTTCTTGATCGTCATATGCGGAAACAGATTGAACTGCTGAAACACCATGCCGATCTTCTGACGCATCTTGTCAACATCTACTTTTTTGTCTGTAATATCGACTCCCTCAAAAAGTATC
This sequence comes from uncultured Lachnospiraceae bacterium, assembly GCA_958422845.1. Classification (GTDB taxonomy): domain Bacteria; phylum Bacillota; class Clostridia; order Lachnospirales; family Lachnospiraceae; genus Choladousia. The sequence goes on from CATZPU010000287.1 coordinate 1,122, forward strand.
TGTCCGCCTGTGGGAATCTCCAGCAGATTCAGAGAACGCAGAAACGTGGACTTTCCGCAGCCGGACGGACCGATGATCGCTACGACCTCTCCCTTTTTGATCTCCGTTGTGATTCCGCGCAAGACATCGAGACCGCCGAAACTTTTCTGCAAATTATTCACTTTAATTAAAACATTATCTTCGTTCATTGTTTCTCAGTCTCCTCTCAAGAATGCTCAGAAGCTTGCTGAACACAAGCACCATGGCAAGGTAAATCAGAGCCACCGCAATAAGCGGCATAAACGCGTCATACGTCCTGCTTCGGATAATGTCTCCGCCTTTCGTCAGATCCTCCAGCGCGATATATCCCGCTACAGACGTCTCTTTGAGCAGTACGATAAACTCATTTCCGAGTGCAGGCAGTACATTTTTAAACACCTGCGGAAGAATAATGTAGATCATCGTCTGACCGTAACCAAGCCCAAGACTTCTGCCCGCCTCAAGCTGACCGCCCTCGATCGACATGATACCGCCGCGGATGATCTCCGCAACGTATGCTCCGGAATTCAGACCGAACGCTAAAATAGCAACAAGCGTCTTGTCTATATTTACAGATCCAAAAATAACAAAATAAATGATCAGCAACTGCACAACGACAGGTGTACCGCGGATCACCGTAAGATAGACCTTACAGATGACATTCAGCAGCTTAAGCTTCCCTGTCTTTTCACACGTAGAACGGACGATCGCAACGATAAATCCAAGAACGATACCGATCAGCACTGCAAAAAATGTAACCGTCAGTGTTGTCTTCAGACCGTTCACCAGATACTTCCATCTTTCATCTGCAATAAAATTCAAATAAAACCTATCCTGAAATTCCTGAAACATACTCATAAACTCCTAAATAGGAGTGCCGATGTTCTTCGCATGGGCACTCCCGTATTCTCTTTCCTGCCAGCCCCGAATGTCCGAAGCCGTCTGTTCCTTATTAGTTACCTGCTTACTCTGCAGTTGTCTCAGTCTCAGCTGATTCCCCTGCTTCTGATACTGCCTCTGTCTGCGCAGCTTCTTCCGCCTCTGAGACTGCCTCTGTCTCTTCTGCTGCCTCTGATACTGCTTCTGTCGCTTCCTCTGCATCGTCGCTGTTGATATACTTATCTACGACTTCCTGAAAAGCGCCTTCTTCCTTCAGCTCATTCAGCGCTGCGTTGACCTTCTCCAGCAGCTCCTCGTTGTCTTTTGCAATGGCGATCGCATACTCTTCCTCTGTAAACGCCTCGTCAAGCAACTTGATGCCTTCATTCTGCTCTACAAATACTTTCGCCGGTTCACCATCGATAATAACAGCATCGATCTTTCCCTGAATCATAGCCTGTACAGCCTCAAACCCTTTGCTATAACGCTCTACCGTTGCG
>CATZPU010000288.1 GCA_958422845.1 uncultured Lachnospiraceae bacterium
TAGGAAATGAGCTTTTACTATGCGTATTACATTTTTTGCAGCAAAGAGCTATGACATGGATTCTTTTAATAAAATCAAGGATCAGTATCCGGAACTGGAGCTGGAGTACTGGGAGACGGAGCTTTCTCCTAAGACTGCGTCCTATGTACAGGACAGTGAGGCAGTTTGTGCGTTCGTCAGCTCCGATGTCGGCGCAAAGACGCTGAAGGTACTTCATGACAAAGGTGTAAAGCTGGTACTGATGCGCTGTGCCGGATTTAATAATGTAGATCTCGATGCAGCAACGGAATATGGAATTAAGGTGATGAGAGTACCGGGTTATTCACCGGAGGCAGTAGCTGAGCATGCAATGGCGCTTGCAATGGCGGCGAACCGTCATCTGCATAAGGCTTATATCAGAGTTCGTGAGAACAACTTCAGCCTGCAGGGACTGACCGGTCTTAATTTCTACGGCAAAACGGCAGGAATCATCGGTACAGGAAAGATCGGCGCAGCGATGGCACGTATCTGCCGCGGCTTTGGCATGAAGGTGATCGGTTACGATATGTACAAAAATCCTGATCTCGATTTTGTGGAGTATGTGGAGCTGGACGAGCTTCTTGCACAGAGCGATCTGATCTCTCTGCACTGCCCGCTGATGGACAGCACGCATCATTTGATCAACATTGAGACGATCAACAAGATGAAGGACGGCGTGGTACTCGTCAACACTTCCCGCGGCGGTCTTGTAAAAACGGACGATCTGATCGCAGGTATCCGTGAGCACAAGTTCTCCGGCGTCGGTCTTGACGTATATGAGGAGGAGACGCAGAATGTTTATGAGAACCGCGAGGACGACATTCTGATGCACTCTACGACAGCGCGTCTTTTATCCTTCCCGAACGTTATCGTGACATCTCATCAGGCGTTTCTGACAGAAGAAGCGCTCGGCGCGATCAGTCAGGTGACGATGGACAATGCGATGGGATATCTCAGGGGCGAGAAAACAGGTACAGAGCTGAATTAAAGATTCATACGGAACAAAGAGGCTGTGGGAATGGTGATTCCTGCGGCCTTTTTCTATCATAAAAACATTTTGCGTAGCTGAACCATAAATAATCCTTTCCCGAATCTTGTCAGAAATCCGCGCATATGATAAACTGAAAACGGGACTATGTCCGAAAAACTTTTTAAGGCTGTTTTTAGTCAACACATTATAAATCAGGCAGAAGCAGGAGGGCTTTCATGAGCACAGTAAGAAGAGTTTATGTAGAAAAGAAAGATGATTTCGCAGTAGCAGCGAAAGGACTGACACACGAGGTAAAGAGCTATCTCGGCGTGAAGGGATTAGAGAAGATCCGGGTTCTGATCCGCTATGATGTTGAGAATATTTCAGATGCCGTATTTTCTGAGGCTTGCCGGATGGTATTTTCTGAGCCGCCGGTAGACAATCTGTATGAGGAAGAGTTCCCGATGGCAGACAACGAGCGTGCATTTGCAGTGGAGTTCCTTCCGGGACAGTTTGACCAGAGAGCCGATTCTGCCGTACAGTGCGTGAAATTCCTGAAAGAGGACGAGGAGCCGATCATCCGCTCTGCAACGGTTTATGTTGTGGCAGGGGAAGTGACGGACGAGGAATTTGAAGCGGTAAAAGCACACTGCATCAATCCGGTAGATTCCAGAGAGGCAGGCTTTAACAAGCCGGAGACACTGGTGACAGAATTTGAAGAACCGGCTGATGTCATTACGTTTGACGGGTTTACCGAAATGCCGGAGGATGAGCTTAAGAAGCTGTATGATTCTCTCGGTCTTGCAATGACATTCAAGGATTTTTTGCATATTCAGAATTATTTTAAGGGTGAGGAAAAGCGCGATCCGTCTATGACAGAGATCCGCGTGCTCGATACATACTGGTCCGATCACTGCCGTCATACGACGTTTTCGACAGAGCTTAAGGACGTTACGTTTGAGGACGGTTATTACCGTGCGCCGATCGAGGGCACATACCAGCAGTATCTTGCCGACCGCGAGGAGATCTTTAAGGGACGCGACGATAAGTTTGTCTGCCTGATGGATCTTGCTCTGATGGCGATGCGCAAGCTGAAAAAAGAAGGCAAGCTTGACGATCAGGAAGAGTCCGATGAGATCAACGCATGCAGTATCGTGGTTCCGGTAGAGATCGACGGAAAGACAGAGGAGTGGCTTGTAAACTTCAAGAATGAGACGCACAACCATCCGACAGAGATCGAACCGTTCGGAGGCGCGGCTACATGTCTTGGCGGAGCGATCCGCGATCCGCTTTCCGGACGTACCTATGTATATCAGGCAATGCGTGTGACAGGAGCTGCCGATCCGACTGCTTCTGTAAAAGATACATTAAAAGGCAAGCTGCCGCAGAAGAAGCTGGTGCGTGAAGCTGCGCACGGATACAGCTCCTACGGCAATCAGATCGGCCTTGCGACAGGCTACGTAAAAGAAATCTATCATCCGGATTATGTGGCAAAGCGTATGGAGATCGGCGCTGTTATGGG
>CATZPU010000289.1 GCA_958422845.1 uncultured Lachnospiraceae bacterium
GATCGGGAATAATATTGCGCATCATCGAAATGATCATATTTGAAAAGACGAGGACTGCCAGTGTGGACAGTCCCATGCCAAGACCGTTCATGGCAGAGGTCGTGACTGCGAGTGTCGGGCACATGCCGAGCATCAGGATGATGCAGGGGTTTTCTTTTATTATGCCGTTATAGATCCGTTCCCAATATGGATTCATGCTGTTTCCCTCCCTTACTGTATATTTGATGCGTAAAAGTCAAGTGCGGTATTGACTGCGTTTACGACTGCGCCGGAAGAAGTAGATGCGCCGGAGACGCATCTGTCTTTACGCCGCCAAACTGATCTTTAAACTCCGGTTCCTGACAGAGCATTCCCATGCCTGCCGTTTCATTAAGCTCGGTGAAGGCGATGCCGTTTACCGTGCCGTCTGCACCAAGGCCGACGGAGAGTGTGATATTTCCTTCGTAGCCGTCTTTCGTCGTTACACTGATCACGTAGCCTGCTGCGGCATCTCCCGACATTCCGACCATGACTTCATTGATAAAGGTCCTGCCGTAGGCTTTGTTATAAATATTTCCGCCGAGCGCTTCTACCGCGGCGTCGATCTTTTCGTCGGATACAAACGTATCAGCCTGTGGGCATACTTCCTTATAAGAAGCAGTTTTTGCAAGAAGCTGCTGCTGCGCGATCTTGTCTTTTGTCAGAATAAAGACGCTGCTAAGACCAAGCCCCGCTGCGAGTGTGATGGCGGCAAGCCGGATCGCCGATACCGGAAATTTCCGCTCCTTATATTCTCCGCCGCGATAGCCGAGCGGCTTTCGGATCGGGAGCTTATCGATAAAGGGCACGAGCATATTTGAAAGAATGATCGCATAGCTGAAGGAATCAGCCGAGGAGCCGAATACGCGGAAAAGCCCTGCGAGGATACCCATTATGGCTCCGTAGACGATCTGACCGCGTCCTGTGACGGGGCTTGTGACAGGATCAGTCGCCATAAAGAATGCGCCCATCAGCACGCCGCCTCCGCAGATATGTGCCAGCAGAAACAGCGGATCAAAGCCCTGACCGCCAAAGAGTGCCATAAATGCAGCAAAGGAGAGGATGCAGGAAAGCGGGATCTCCAGTGTGATCCCTCCTGCTGCCCACAGAAACAGTCCTCCGGCGAGAAGTGCGATCGCAGAGCAGCCGATCACACCGCTCGTATCTCCCATATAGAGCTTTGAGATATTGATCGCCTCGCCTGCCTTCATGAGGGCTAAGGGAGTAGCGCCGCTTACGCCGTCGGCAGAGTAGCTCGTCATTGCGCTTCCAAAGGAGATGAGCAGGAAGCATCTTGCGGCAACGGCAGGGTTCATAAAGTTTTTTCCGAGTCCTCCGAAGAGACATTTTACGAACAGGATCGCAAAAATGCCGCCAAGGAGCGGTATGTACAGCGGAACGGCAGGGGAGAGGGACAGTCCGAGAAGCAGACCTGTCACCACGGCGCTGCCATCCGTTATCGTATTTTCCTTATGTGCAGCAGCATCAAAGATCAATTCTGTGATCACGGAAGAAGCGATAGATACCGCAAGGATCAAAAAGGCATGCAGCCCAAAATGGTAAATGCCAAACAGAGCCGCAGGCGTCAGCGCCAGTACGACTTCAGTCATAACGCTTCTGGTAGTCCGTCTGCTTCTGATATGCGGACTGGAAGAAATAGCTAGTAATTGCTCATTCATTTTGTCGGTCTCCTCACTTTCTCTTTGCTGCCAGAATAGCTGCTTTTGTCTGTTTGAAAAGCTGCATCAGCGGTCGTTTTGCCGGACATACGTATGTACAGGAGCCGCATGCGAAGCAGTCGAGTCCGTACAGACGTTTTTCAAACTGCTCGTAATCGCCGCGCTCTGCCGCGTCAGCCATCATCTGCGGCGTCAGATGGATGGGACATGCGCGTGTGCACCGTCCGCAGCGGATGCACGCCGTCATCTGCGCCTGTGCTTTTTCCACTTCATCTTCTGCAAATACCGTCAGCGCATTATTGTTTTTGCAGACAGGAACATCAAGAGACGAAAGCGCGATCCCCATCATCGGACCGCCGCTTAATACCTTTTTGATGGTGCAGCCGTTTTTGATGCCGCCTGCCGCCTCGATCAGCTCGCAGACGGGTGTTCCGATCCGTACCTTCATCGTACACGGATTTGCCACGGCGTCTCCCGATACGGTGAAATAGCGTTCCATCAAAGGCTCGGAAAAATGAACGGCGCGGTAAATGGCGTACAGTGTCGCAACGTTGCAGACGATGCAGCCTACGTCAGCCGGAAGCTGGCCGAAACGAAGATCGCGGCCGCTGATCACGGAGATCAGATTGCGCTCGCCGCCTTCGGGGTATTTTGCCAGAACGGGCTGTACGGAGATCTGTTTTTCACCGGCGCAGACAGCCTCCATTGCGCGGATCGCCTCAGGTTTATTGTCCTCGATCGCAATGACTCCGTGTGCATTCGGGAAAAGCTGCAGCACAAGGCGCAGTCCTTCGACGATCGCCCTGTTTC
>CATZPU010000290.1 GCA_958422845.1 uncultured Lachnospiraceae bacterium
ACATACAAAAGGCGGTGTAAAATTATGAAAATAGTTATGCTGGGAGCACCAGGTGCCGGAAAAGGCACACAGGCAAAAATGATCGCTGCAAAATATGAGGTGCCGCATATCTCAACAGGCGATATTTTTCGGGCGAATATCAAAAACGGTACGGAGCTTGGCAAAAAGGCGAAAGAGTACATGGATCAGGGACTTCTCGTTCCGGATGAGCTGACGGTAGATCTTGTGATCGATCGTCTGAGTCAGGAGGACTGCGGCAAGGGTTATATTCTGGACGGATTTCCAAGAACGATCCCGCAGGCGCAGGCGCTTGATGCAGCTCTTTCAAAGCGCGGAGAAAAGATGGACTACGCAATAGACGTAGACGTACCGGATGAGAACATTGTAAACAGAATGTCCGGCAGACGCGCCTGCACAGGCTGCGGAGCGACGTATCATATTGTACACAATCCTTCTAAGAAGGGAGATGTCTGTGAAGTCTGCGGAGAAACGCTGATCCTGCGTGACGATGATAAGCCGGAAACAGTGCAGAAAAGACTGACTGTTTACCATGAACAGACACAGCCATTGATCGATTATTATACACAGCAGGGTATCCTGAAAACAGTTGACGGCACACAGGATATGAATGACGTATTTGCAGATGTTACAAAGATTCTGGAGGCGTAAACATGGCAGTTACAGTGAAATCGGCAAAAGAGATCGAACTGATGCGCGAAGCCGGAAGACTCCTTGAAATCGTGCATAAGGAGCTGGCAGACGCGATCCGTCCGGGAGTATCTACGTATGAACTGGATAAACTTGGTGAAAAGGTGATCCGCGGTTTTGGGTGTGAGCCGAACTTCCTGAACTACAACGGATATCCGGCATCGTTTTGTATATCAGTAAATGATGAAGTTGTGCACGGGATTCCATATAAAGAAAAGATCCTTCATGAAGGAGATATTGTGAGTATAGACGCCGGATTGATATATAAGGGCATGCATTCTGATGCGGCACGCACATACGGCGTAGGAAAGATCTCACCGGAGGCGCAGAGACTTATCGATGTAACGCGCGAATCCTTTTTCCGCGGTATTGAATTTGCAAAGGCGGGACACCGTCTGCATGAAATATCAGCCGCAGTCGGCGACTATGCAGAATCATTCGGATACGGCGTTGTGAGAGATCTGGTCGGCCACGGTATCGGCCATGCGCTGCACGAGGACCCGCAGATACCGAATTTCCGTCAGAGAAGCCGCGGTATCCGTCTCGTTCCGGGAATGACGCTCGCCATTGAGCCGATGATCAACGCAGGACGCGCCGATGTCGAGTGGCTTGATGACGACTGGACCGTAGTAACGGAAGACGGCAGCCTGTCCGCACATTACGAGAACACGGTTCTGATCACTGACGGAGAGCCGGAGATACTCACACTTAGCGAAGACAGTCCGGAAGGACGTAAATTTCCGTTTTAAGTGCTGCGAGCACTAGGCAGCCGCATTCCGGCTGTTTATGTGCGATGCCTGCAAAGTACATGGCGAGATGTTTGTAAGCCCGATACTTTGTGGTATTTGCCGGGGCGTATTTTTCCGGATGCAGGGATAGCGCCGCAGCAGATCACAGGAGGAAATAATGAGAGAATTTAGCCCCGAAATGTTGGCTGTATCAAGAGCCGGACACGATAAGGATACGCTGTATCTGGTTCTTGAAAACGACGGAACGTACGTCTGGCTGACAGACGGAAAAAGGCGTCTTTTACAGTCGCCGAAAAAAAAGAAATGTAAGCATGTGCAGGTGATCACACACCTGCCGGACGAGATTCTTGACCAGATGCGGGACATTACACTTGACGCGCACGTTAGAAAGCTTCTGGCAGATTATCGTAAGATGCAGGAACATGAGTAAAAATCAGGACAATAACGCTGTCCGAACCACCATAAAACTGACAGGAGGTCTATATGTCAAAAGCAGATGTCATTGAAGTAGAGGGTACTGTGCTGGAGAAGCTTCCGAACGCAATGTTCCGCGTAGAGCTTGAGAACAAGCATGTCGTGTTAGCGCATATCAGCGGAAAGCTCCGCATGAACTTTATCCGTATTCTTCCGGGAGACAAGGTTACGATCGAGCTGTCTCCGTATGATCTGACAAAGGGCAGAATTATCTGGAGAGATAAATAAGAAAATGAACCCGCAGGAGGTATTCGCAGCAGTATGCTGTAAAAAATCCTGCGGGTGTTTCTGTTTTCGGAAGAAATTATATATTTATTTTATATAAATTTCATACAAGTTTTCATAAAAGAGGTTGATATATTCTTGGAAAAATCATATAATATATGTAGATAGAAAACTATCTTCGGGAGAGTTCCTGCCATATAAGTGGAAGATTTTAAACTCGGGAGAGCTCCTGCCATATAAGTGGAGAATTTTAAACTCAAAGGGAGCGTTAGCTCCCTTATTTTCGTATAAGGATAAATAAAGGAGATACGGATGGAAGAATTCAAACTATATAGTGTTTCGGACGATT